>NZ_JBIQFG010000030.1:0-38841 GCF_045369345.1 Ureibacillus sp. 179-F W5.1 NHS
TATAAAAATATAGATGTTCGGGTCGCATAAATTAGGAGTGAGCTAAATGCTCACCCCAACATTTGACTTAGAACCTTTTTTATTAAAATAAAAAATAAGAATAAGTATGAAATGCCTTTTACTTACGGAAGTTTTATAGACATTTCTTAGCATACTTATTTTCTTGAAGCATATGGTAGATACGGGAGGGATACCATATGCAAAATATTAATTGGGATATGATGACGCAATTTGTATTTCCAGAACAGTTAGGTGTTGTGGAAGAAGTACTATCTGTTGATATAAAACCAATTTGGCAACAAATTGAGACGGATGACTCCATTCGTTTAGTCGGTATTTATCATATAGCAGCTACGGCACGTTTTAATCCAAATGAATTGCCGGAGTATAGCGATGGTACTTATATCGAAGAATTGGAATTTGAAGGGAATAACGGTTATTTTGAATATGCACTACCTTTAGAAATTGATTTGCCTCGTGATAAAGTTGCGAGTGAAAGTCAGCCTCAAATTTGTATAAATGATGTATCGTACTTTGTATATAATGGTTCAAATTGTACATTTAAATGGGATGTTGATTGTCAATTTGAAGAATCTGTCGAAGGTGCTTTATTCCATTACGAAGTGGAAAATTCGTCATCGGAACAACCTCCAGTAACTGAAGAAATTCAATTTAATTATGAAGCCGTTTTCCCTGAACAACCTACGATACCAGAAAAAACAGCGAATCTTGAACCATTGAACGAAGCAATCACATTTACTGAACAGTTAAACGAAGATGAAACACAACAAGAAGAATCACAGATGACAGAAGAAATTCGTTTTGGACATGATGCTATTTTTCCAGAGGAGCCAACTGTTCAAGAACCATCAACTGCTCAAATGCAACCAGAGGTGGAGAATACAACTAATACCTCTGGACAAACTCCGACTGAAGAGCTGGAACTAGTTGTAGAAAATGAGAACGTATTATTCGATTCTTATGAAAGTAGTAGAAAATCATTGGATCATATTACGTTTTCTAGTGGTAACCTTGTAGAGAATAGTGAAGAAACATCTGAGTCTGTAAATAAAGATAAAGTAGTGGAATCGACTCAATATTTCCCTACGGATACGGATGATTTTTATCAAGAATTAACGGAGTCGTATACGATTCTAAATTTCTCAAATAAAATCATTCGCAAATAACCAACATAATAAAACTAATATGAGTAATAAAATAAAATCGCCAGTTGTTGGTACTATTAATGTTCGGATAGCTTGGAAAACCGCAATGGGAATGGCAATTTGTTTACAAAAAAATCGAGTTTTCCTAAGCCATGGTGGCAACAAATAGGGATTGTAGTTACTTCGTTTTTTCATATTTTCACTTCCTTTCATCAAATTTAATGTCACTTGAAAACTGTTAATGGTATATTATACAATAAGAATAGTTATACTTTGTTTAACCGTTGTCTTATACTATATAGTTATGATGAATTGTTAAATTGGTTTCATCAAATTGCATCGGTTGACAAAAGTGAAGTGAATAATGATGGATGCGATGAACAGGAAGAGTAAAATGTGCTTGCTTGCTTAAGAGAGGAAACGGTAGCTGAAAAGTTTCTGCTTGCAACCATTTGAACGTAGCCTTGGAGCAGCTTTTGTGAAATGATAGTAGCAAAATGCCGGGTAAACCCCGTTACCACAATGAGTGTCGAGATATTAGTGTTATTTCGTTTGAATTGATAACCTTATCTCGGAATTAAAGGTGGTACCGCGAAAAATAGAATCAAAACTCCTTCGTCCTTTTGATAGGGCGATAGGAGTTTTTTTATTTTATTCGCTTTTAAAAAATATCATAAGGAGGAGTCAATATGACAGAACAACCAAACTTAACAATGCCAACGAAGTATGATCCCCAAAGTATAGAAGCGGGTCGTTATGAGTGGTGGTTAAAAGGGAAATTTTTTGAAGCACAGCCTGAAAGCGGAAAGCAGCCCTATTCCATTGTAATTCCACCTCCGAATGTAACAGGTAAATTACATTTAGGGCATGCATGGGATACGACATTACAAGATATTTTAATCCGTATGAAACGTATGCAAGGATACGACGCATTATGGTTACCTGGTATGGACCATGCTGGTATTGCAACACAAGCAAAAGTTGAAGAGAAACTTCGCGAACAAGGGATTTCCCGTTACGATTTAGGCCGTCAAAAGTTCCTTGAGAAAACGTGGGAATGGAAAGAAGAATATGCTGGCCATATTCGTGAGCAATGGGCAAAAATCGGCCTTGCTCTTGACTATACAAAAGAACGTTTTACATTGGATGAAGGTTTATCGGATGCCGTTAAAGAAGTATTCGTTTCATTGTATGAAAAAGGCTTAATTTATCGTGGTGAACGGATTATTAACTGGGATCCAGCAGCAAAAACAGCTTTATCTGACATTGAAGTAATTTATAAAGATGTTGAAGGTGCGTTTTACCATATGAATTATCCATTGGCAGATGGTTCAGGTGTGTTGGAAGTAGCAACAACTCGTCCGGAAACGATGCTTGGTGATTCTGGGGTAGCCGTTCATCCAAATGACGAACGCTATAAACATTTAGTTGGTAAAACCGTTATCCTGCCAATCGTTGGTCGTGAGATTCCTATCGTAGCAGATGATTACGTAGATATGGAATTCGGTACAGGGGTTGTAAAAATGACACCTGCCCATGATCCAAATGACTTTGAAGTTGGTAACCGCCATAACTTAGAACGTATTCTCGTGATGAACGAAGATGGTACGATGAATGAAAATGCTGGAAAGTATCAAGGGATGGATCGTTTCGAATGCCGTAAACAAATTGTAGAAGATTTAAAGGCAGCAGGAGTACTTATTAAAGTCGAGCCTCATACCCACTCTGTAGGTCACTCAGAACGTTCAGGTGCTGTTGTGGAACCATATTTATCAAAACAATGGTTTGTAAAAATGCAACCGTTAGCAGAGGCTGCTCTTAACTTACAAGGGAATGAAGAAAGTAAAGTAAACTTTGTTCCTTCCCGATTTGAAAATACGTATTCCCGTTGGATGGAAAATATCCGTGACTGGTGTATTTCACGTCAACTTTGGTGGGGTCACCAAATCCCAGCTTGGTATCATAACGAAACAGGAGAAGTTTATGTAGGGAAAGAGGCTCCGAAAGATGCAGAAAATTGGACGCAAGATGAAGACGTATTAGATACTTGGTTCTCTTCTGCTCTATGGCCATTCTCTACTATGGGCTGGCCTGATGAAAATAATGAACTTTATAAACGTTACTACCCAACAAGTACATTAGTAACGGGATATGATATTATTTTCTTCTGGGTTTCTCGAATGATTTTCCAAGGGAAAGAATTTACAGGGGAACGTCCATTTAAAGATGTATTAATTCATGGGTTAGTTCGTGATGGTGAAGGACGTAAAATGAGTAAATCCCTCGGCAATGGTGTAGATCCAATGGAAGTAATCGACCAATATGGTGCCGACTCCTTACGTTATTTCTTAGCAACTGGATCATCTCCAGGTCAAGATTTACGTTATACAACAGAAAAAGTAGAATCGATTTGGAACTTTGCCAATAAAATTTGGAACGCTTCCCGTTTCGCTTTAATGAACATGGATGGGATGAAATATGAGGAAATCGATTTAACAGGTCATTTAAATGTTGCGGATAAATGGATTTTAACTCGTTTAAATGAAACGATTGAGCGGGTAACAAATTTAGCAGATCGTTATGAATTCGGTGAAGTAGGCCGTGAATTGTATAACTTCATTTGGGACGATTTCTGTTCATGGTATATTGAAATGGCGAAACTACCTCTTTATGGAGAAGATGAAGCAGCGAAGAAAACAACACGTTCTGTTCTTGCTTACGTACTTGATCAAACAATGCGATTATTACATCCGTTTATGCCTTTCATTACAGAAGAAATTTGGCAACACCTTCCACATGAAGGCGAGTCAATTACAGTTGCTGCATGGCCAACAGTTAAAGAACAGTTTAACTTTACTCAAGATGCGGAAAGTATGAAGCTATTAACAGATATTATTCGCTCTGTTCGTAACATTCGAGCTGAAGTAAATACGCCAATGAGTAAAAAAGTTCCATTATTTATTTCTGCTAAGGATGGGGAAACAGCGAAAGTGTTAGAAGACAATACTGCTTATATCGAAAAGTTCTGTAACCCAGAAACTTTATCTATTGGAGTAGCATTAGAAGCACCTGCCCAATCCATGACGGCAGTAGTATCAGGCGCTGAAATTTATTTACCACTTGCAGGATTAATTAACTTAGATGAAGAAATTGCTCGTTTAGAAAAAGAATTAGAAAAATGGGCGAAAGAAGTGAAATTAGTTTCTGGTAAACTTTCAAACGAGAAATTTGTTTCAAAAGCTCCAGAAGCTTTAGTTGCAAAAGAACGAGAAAAACTGGCTGATTATCAAGAAAAATATGAAGCGGTTGAAAAACGTTTAGCAGAATTAAAAAATATGTAATATGATAAAAGATGTCCTAGTTTAACTAGGGCATTTTTTCTTTTACAATAACCTTAAGTTGGAGAATTGTTGTTTTTTTAATGAATGAATCGAGGAGAAGAAAATATGTTTCACTCTATAGAAGAATGTACGAATTTCATCTTTACATTAAAGGCAAGTACATATAAAGGACAACCGCTAGAAGCTGTTCGGAAAATTTTACAGCTGTTAGGAAATCCCGAGGAAAAGGTAAAGTTTATTCATTTTGCTGGATCGAACGGGAAAGGGTCCACTTTAAATGCAACCCGAGCTATTTTAACGGAACATGGATTGCGAGTTGGCGCTTTTATTTCACCCCATTTAGAAAGGGTGAATGAACGGATTACGATTAATCATACTCAAATTTCGGATGAAGCATTTTTACAATATGCCAATAAAGTCGCAAAAATTATCGAAACAAATTTGGATGGACAGTTTCCAAGTTTTTTTGAAATTATGACAGTCATTGCTTTAATGCATTTTGCGAATGAAAAGGTCGATGTCGCCTTAATGGAAACAGGAATTGGCGGACGAATCGATTCTACGAATGTCATCACACCAGAAGTTTCGGTCATTACAACGATTTCTTTAGAGCATACCGACATATTAGGGGATACGATTGAAAAAATCGCCTTTGAAAAGGCTGGAATTATTAAATTTGAAAAGCCTGTCGTTGTTGGTGTGAAACAAATGAACGCGCAAAAAGTGATTAGACAGCGGGGCGCGGAATGCAATGCACCAATGTATTTTTTAAATGAGTCAATTGTTACATCAAATGAAAAAATAGGGCTACTACAACAATTCGACTATCATTTTCAACAACACGTTTTTCCTTCCATTCCTTTAGTGATGCAAGGAAATCATCAAATTGATAATGCAGCATTAGCGATTACAGCTTCTTTACTCTTTGATCGTAATATTAAAGAATCTACTATTCGGCAAGCATTGCAAAATGCACGCTGGGAAGGAAGATTCGAACAGATAGGTGAGGGTGTCATTATTGACGGAGCCCACAATTCCGAAGGTACTACAGCTTTAATTGAAACATTAAAAAAAGTGTATCCAAACAAACAATACAAATTCATCTATGCCGCATTACAAGATAAAGATCATGAGATGAGTATTCAAATGATGGATCAAGTGGCATCAGCGATGAATTTTACTGAAATTGATTTACCCCGTGCAGCGAAAGCTCGGGTCTTAGCAAGCAAGTCAAGCCATTCGAAGGTGAATGTCAATGAAAATTGGATGCAGTTAATCGAAGTTGAATTGGCTAATAGAAAAGAAAATGAACTTTTAATTATTACAGGATCATTATACTTCATAGCAGAAGTTCGAAAATTTTTAGTAGAGAAGGAAGAGAACTGTCATGATTCCAAAGTTAGATGACTATAAACGGAAATGGAACGTAGAAAGTGACCTATCCATAAAACCGGGATTAGAAGCAATCAAAGCCGCTTTAACAGCACTTCATCATCCACAAGATCAGTTGCAAGTCGTTCATATAGCTGGGACTAATGGAAAAGGTTCCACTTTGACTTTTATTGAGCAAATTGCAAAAAATCATGGACTAACCGTCGGAAAGTTTATGTCCCCTTGTATTGTTGATGTTCATGATCAAATACAAATCAATGGGGAACCAATCACCAATAAGGAAATGGATAAAATTTTTCAACAGTTGAGTCTATCGGGTTTAAGTGGTAAGTTAACTGATTTTGAACTGTTAACTTGCATCGCCTTTCTTTATTTTGCGAAGAAAAAGGTAGATCTTGTTTTGCTTGAAGCTGGAATGGGGGGAAGAGAGGATAGTACAAATGTGGTAACGCCACTACTTTCCATCATACCAAGTATTGCATTAGACCATACGAAGTTTCTTGGACCAACCATTCAAAGCATTGCAAAGCATAAAGCGGGCATTATTAAACAAAGTAGACCAGTGGTTATAGGGCGATTATCGGAAGAAGCATTAATTGTTGTGAAAAATGAAGCCGAAAATAAATCAGCACCCGTTTTAGCTTTAGGGGAACATTTTGATGTGGCAACGGTTGGTGAAGAAGATGTTTATCGCAATAAGGAACAAGGATTGGAAATACCTCACCTTACACGTTTATTACCAGGAAAACATCAAGCAGATAATATGGCTTTAGCCATTACCGCTTTCATCAAAATTGCACAACATTTTCGAATCCCGTTGGAAATCGGAAAAATTCAACAAGGTGTAAAAAGTGCCCAATTGCCTGGAAGGTTTGAGGAAGTAATGCCGAATGTGTATTTTGATGGAGCCCATAATCCTGCCAGCGCAAATGCTTTAGTTCAAACGATTAGATCCCAATTTCCGAATGACCCTGTCCGTTTTGTGATTGGGATGCTAGCAGATAAAGATGTTGATTCTGTCCTTCAATTGTTAGAACAAGTAAGTGATGAATTTTATTTTGTTGACTTTCCAAATGAGCGGGCGATGAAAGCAGAAGATATATGTAAATTAAGTAATGCTTCTAAAAAAGTTATTTTAACGGATCCGGTTTCCTTCATACAAAATGCGACAAATGAGCCGATTAAAACCTTTGTGACGGGATCTCTATATTTATTAGGTATCATCAGAGAACTGTTAACCAGATGAAAGTGATAGGTATGAAACAGGCAAAAAATGAGAATGTTGGTTGTAAGTAATGTTGAATTATATCGAATTTCATTAGTTTTTGCGAAATATTTTTTAAGTGAGGCGTCAAAAGTCTCGCTTTTTTTCATTGTTGATTTGTTACGGTTACAATGAGGTGATGCGAATGAAATTTCCGAAGGTTATAGGAAAAAGAGAACTTATGCATGCAGCAATTATAGGATCAGTCGCTGGGCTAGCGGGAGTGATATTTTTTATCATCTTACTCAATTCGATGAATTCTTCGACTGACCAAGCCAATGGGGGAGATGGGGAAACCGTTCCAGTACAAGCTACGGAAGAATCGAAGGAAGAAACAGCAACAAAAGATGATAAATTATCTGTGGAATTCTTCGCAAACCAATACGGGGTGTTTAAGAGTAATGAGGCGGCTACGGAATTTATATCTCAACATGCCTCTTTAAATACAAGTGCTATTGTAGAAGTGGATGGTAATTATTATGTATGGTCTTCGATTACGCCTGTAAAAGAAGAACTGATTTTGTCAGAAAATCCAACCTCTTTTGCAAAGACATTTCGATTTTCAGGTGCTGCATGTAGTGAACCAACTTTGCAAAATTTACCAACATATTTAAAAAGTAACGACCCTTCAAAATTTTATTTTGAAGAGGGGAATGTTCCTGATAATGTTCCGCAAGATTGGCAATCAATCACTTCAGCGTTATCAAGCTTTTCGCAAGATTTAGGCAATGCTCGCCTGCATTTAATTGCCCATTATTTTAGTCAAAATGATTGTATGAAAATCGAATTTTAATGAATTTTTTTAGGGGAAAAATATGATTGATAAATGAAAGTTATTTTTCAAATTTCCAATCCTCAGCTATCATAAAGGTAGGAGGAATGGACATGAATTTTAAAACAGATCACCAAATCGTTTTAGCATCAGCATCACCAAGGAGAAAAGAACTTTTTTCAACGTTAGGTATTCCCTTTGATGTTGTGACAAGCAATGTAGAAGAAACAACTGTGCAAGCTGATAATTTAAAAGATTACGTACGAGAAGTAGCATTATTAAAAGCGAGAGACGTGGCAAAAAGAGAAGTAGGGAAAACAATCATTGGTGCAGATACAATCGTTGTATTCGAAGATACATTGTTGCATAAACCAAAAACAGAGGAAGAAGCCATCTCCCACTTAACGAAATTATCAAATAATCATCACCAGGTAATGACAGCTGTAGTCATTATTTGTCCGGATGGTAACGAAGAGACACTTGTAGAAGTGACGAACGTGCACTTTAAAAATGTCCCTCTAGAATTAATAAAAGCTTACGTTCAAACGGGAGATCCTTTTGACAAAGCAGGGGGGTACGGTATTCAAACCGATGGTGTTTTATTTGTTGATCGTATTGAAGGAGATTATAACACCGTTGTAGGACTACCATTAGCAAGCCTATTTGAAAAATTAGTTGCTTTAAATATTATAAAGTTTTAAGGGAAGTGATAATTGAATGACGGTTGCCGTATTTCCAGAGCTAAAAATACGTGATGTGCATGTTGAGGATCGGCCGAGGGAAAGGTTAATTCGACAAGGAGCCCAAAGTTTATCTAACCAAGAATTAATCGCCATTCTTTTACGGACTGGTACGAAACAAGAATCGGTTTTAACGTTAGCTAATCGAGTATTAACTTATTTTGAAAAGCTTCATGAACTGAAGTACGCTACATTAGAGGAAATTGTAGCGATTAAAGGAATAGGTGAAGCTAAGGCTGTTCAACTGTTAGCAGCTATTGAACTTGGTAGAAGACTAGCCCAAAAACAAGTTGATTCTCGTTTTACGATTCGTTCCCCACAAGATGTAGCCACCTATTTAATGCCTGAAATGTCATCCCTTCAACAAGAACATTTCGTTACCTTATTTTTAAATGTAAAAAATCAAGTTTTGCATAAGCAAACGATTTTTATTGGTAGTTTAAATTCAAGCATCGTTCACCCTCGAGAAATTTTTCGAGAGGCAGTAAAACGGTCTGCTGCTTCTATTATTTGTGCCCATAATCACCCATCGGGCAATGCAACGCCGAGCCCAGAGGATATTGAAGTAACAAAACGGCTTCAAGAAGCGGGATATATTATTGGCATCGAATTAATAGACCATGTTATTATTGGAGACCATCAATTTATTAGTTTAAAGGAAAAAGGATATATGTAATCTTCCTATAATTTGAATTATAAGGGTCGAATGTCCGTTTGAACGGATTTCGACTTTTATTTTGGGCAAAATAAGTTGAAATGAAATGATGTAACATTTCATTTACAATAAGTTAACAAAAGCATGTTAAAAAGAATGGTTTATATTAAAAATAATTCTTTCATATTTCATTTTTAAATTAACGAACCTATTTTGATTTTTTTCGTCATTTGTATGGAGTGCTTGTTACAAGAATGTAAAAACTTACATAATTATTTTATTTGTTTCATTGAGAGAATCGAAATAAAATGAAAAATGTCGATAATAATTGAATGAAGTTTGACAAATATGATAGAACAGTACAAGTAGCACTATAATTTTTCGAGCTTTTCCGCTATAATAATTCTTAGTTTATAAGCAACGATTATAGAATTGCTTACAGAGAAAGGGAGTACAAAATTGTTTGGATTAGGAAATAAAGATGTCGGGATCGATCTTGGCACAGCGAATACATTAGTTTTTATTAAAGGAAAAGGAATCGTTTTACGCGAACCTTCAGTAGTAGCAAAAAATACAAAAACAGGTGACATTGTAGCAGTAGGTAATGATGCGAAAAATATGATTGGTCGTACACCTGGTTCAATAGTAGCAATTCGCCCTATGAAAGACGGTGTTATTGCAGATTTTGATATTACAACAGCAATGATTGAATATTATTTAAAACAGGCATTGAAAAATTCTGGTTCAAACTGGAAAAAACCAAATGTCATGATCTGTGTTCCTTATGGAATTACATCTGTTGAACAACGTGCGGTCATTGATGCATCTAGACAAGCTGGTGCGAAAGAAGCCTTTACAATTGAAGAACCATTTGCAGCTGCTATCGGTGCAGATTTACCAGTTTGGGATCCTACAGGTTCGATGGTTGTTGATATTGGTGGAGGTACTACAGAAGTAGCGGTTATTTCTTTAGGTGGTATCGTAACTAGTGAATCTGTTCGTATCGGTGGCGATGCAATGGATCAATCAATCATTAGTTACATTCGTAAAACATATAACTTAACGATCGGTGAACGCACTGCGGAAAAAATTAAAATTGAAATTGGCACAGCTCGTGTCGATGATAGTAATGAAAAAATGGAAATCCGTGGACGTGATTTATTAACAGGATTACCGAAAACAATCGAGATTACATCTGAAGAAATTTCAGATTCATTAAAAGAAGCTATCTCTACTATTATTGATGGCGTCAAAAAAACTTTAGAACAAACACCTCCTGAGCTTTCTGCAGACGTAATGGAAAGAGGAATTGTGTTAACTGGTGGTGGAGCACTTCTTCGTAATTTAGATAAAGTGATTAGTGATGAAACGAATATGCCTGTATTCATTGCAGAAAACCCGTTGGATTGTGTAGCGATTGGAACAGGAAAAGCTTTAGAACATATCGATTTAGTTCGTTCTCAACAGATGAAAGGGTAAGGAGGAATACCAATGCCACATTTTTTTTCAAACAAGAAATTAATATTGCTACTAGTTGGCATGATATTCCTTGTGGCATTGATTAGCTTCTCATTACGGGATCGACAAAACGCAAGCGTACCCGAACAATTTATTAAAGACACTGTTGGCTTTGCGCAATCTCTTGTTGCAAAGCCAACAAATTACATAACAGGGATTTTTAATGATATTAATTCTTTATTAAATACGTACGAAGAAAATAAGCGCTTAAAAATGCGTTTGGAAGATTTTGCTGTACTTCAGGCGGAAGTTAATACATTGCAATCTGAAAATGAATCGTTAAAAGAACTAGTAGGCAAAGAAGAGAGTTTAGCAGATTTTAATCCGCTAAATGCCACGGTTATTGCTCGAAATCCGGATCAATGGGAAGAGAAAATTATACTCAACAAAGGGTCGTCCCATGGTGTAGAATTAAATATGGCTGTAATGACAGCAAACGGATTGATTGGTAAAATTAGTTTAGTTACGCCGTTTACTTCAGAGGTAGAGTTACTTCATACGAATAATCCTAATTATCGTGTTTCTGCTATTGTTCAAGGAGAAAAATCAGATATTTTTGGTTTGATTGAAGGATATGACGTAGAGCGTAATGAATTAATATTAAAAAGAATTGATTCTAGCTTCAAAGTAAATGTTGGAGAACAAGTTGTCACTTCTGGATTAGGAGGAGTCTTCCCGAAAGGTATTCCAATTGGGGAAATTACGGAAGTAACAACGGATGATTATGGACTAACAAAACTTGCATATGTAAAACCGGCTGCAGACTTTTCTTTATTAGAGGATGTTGTCATTGCCCAAAGAACAGTTATTTCAGTAGACGGTTCTGATGGAGGAAATACAAATGCAGATTTAACGAACGGCACGACAAATGAAACTACTGACGAAGGTGAAGAGTAATGGTAAGATTTTTAATTCCCTTCGTTGCAGTCGTTTTATTTTTGCTTGAACCAGAATTTGCGTTATTCTCTCCTATTGATTGGGGAGGCGAAACAGTTTACTTTGTACCACGTTTTGTCATCCTTTACTTAATTTTCATTTCTATTTACTACAGTCGTAAAAGAGCTTGTATATATGGTTTAATTTTTGGGCTCTTGTATGATGTGTTTTACATTGATATTATTGGATTATATTCCTTTTTATACCCTGCAGTTTGCTTTATAGCTGGATCATCCGTGAAATTCATTCATCAACATTTAAGCGTTACGACGATTTTATCGTTAATTTTAGTTGCTCTTATGGAAGTTGTTTTATATTATTTCTTTTACTTCATTCAATTTACTACGATTCCAGTAGGTGAATTTTTAAGTAACCGCCTACTACCAACAATGATAGCTAATTTATTATTTTTAATAATGCTTGGTTGGGCATTTAAATATTTAATCAACGCGCGTGTGTTGCAGCGTGCCCAAGATAATTCTTAAATTGATTTGGCGTGAGGTGTCGCTTAATTATGAAAAAACAGCTTGTCCATATTAAAGGGACAAAAGAAGGGTTAGTACTTCGGCTAGACGATCAGTGCGCCTACGCAGAACTAGTAGAGGAACTGAAACGCAAAGTTTCAGAAGGCGGAATTGATGGAAAGGTAGATGTTCAACTTCATTTAGGAAAACGTTATCTTTCGACTGAACAACAAGAGGAACTTATTGCAATTGTACAAAGCCCTGGGAAAATGCACGTGTCGAAAGTGCATAGTGATGTCATAACTATCCAAGAAAAAATGGAGATAGAGCAAGCTAGTCAATGTGAAACATATATAGGAATCGTCCGTTCGGGACAAATCTTAAATGCGATTGGAGATATCGTTGTTATTGGTGATGTCAATCCAAACGGGAAAATAGAAGCTGGTGGCAGTATATATGTGTTGGGTAATTTAAGAGGAATTGCCCACGCTGGATTAAAGGGAAATAAAGAAGCGATTATCGTTGCTTCACATTTTGAACCTACGCACGTATTAATTGACGATCAAATTGAAATTATGTCAAATGAAAAGCCATTTGTTAAAGAAAATGCGGAACAAATTTTTGCATATATTAATCAAGAAGGCCACATTTCTTATGAACGAGTACAAGAAGTGAGAAATATACGACCATTATTAAGTACGGTTAAAGGAGGAAGCTAATGTGGGGGAAGCAATCGTTATAACTTCAGGTAAAGGCGGGGTAGGTAAAACAACAACAACTGCCAATCTGGGAACTGCATTGGCTCTTCAAGGGAAAAAAGTATGTTTAATTGATACAGATATCGGTTTACGTAACTTAGACTTAGTATTAGGTTTAGACAATCGAATTATTTATGACTTAGTCGATGTCGTAGAAGGTCGCTGTAAAATTCATCAAGCGTTAGTAAAGGACAAGCGTGTTGATGAAAAACTATTTTTATTACCTGCTGCTCAAACGACGGATAAAAATGCCGTTACACCGGAGCAAATGAAGAGTTTAGTCGATGAATTAAAACGTGAATATGATTATGTTTTAATTGATTGTCCTGCAGGTATTGAACAAGGTTACAAAAACGCTGTAGCAGGTGCTGATCGAGCGATTGTCGTAACAACACCAGAAATTTCGGCTGTTCGCGATGCGGATCGAATTATCGGTTTATTGGAACAGGAAAATATTGAACCACCTAAATTAATCATTAATCGTATTCGAAAAGATTTAATGAAAAATGGGGATACCCTTGATATTAATGAAATTACAACCCACCTATCTATTGATTTATTAGGTATTGTCATTGATAGTGAGGATGTTATTAGTTCTTCGAATCGTGGGGAACCAATTGTTATGGATCCAAACAATAAAGCTTCTCTAGGATATCGTAATATTGCGAGAAGAATATTAGGTGAATCGGTTCCATTAATGGCGCTGGAAGATCATTCAAAAGGCATGTTTAAAAAGTTGATTTCTATTTTTTCAAAATAGTCTAATAGAGAAAAAGGTTATTGATGTCCGAATCAATAACCTTTTATTTTTTATAAATAGACGTTTTTTAGAAGAGACGGTTCATTTCATTTCCTTTGTTAAATTATAGGTAATTCGTATCCTTTTGTGTACGTAAATTTTCTTTTTTGTTTGTTGACCTTTTTTTAGGTCTCTATTTTTTATAATTCGACTAAATTGGACAGTTTCTTTTTTCGTTCAAATTGAATCCTATTTTCATATTTTTCATATACTATGAAAAATGAGAATGGATGAGGTAGTGAACAAATTATGGAAATGGATTGCTGCTGTTCTTCTCTGCGTAGTTGTATTAGTTGGAAGTCAATTACATGAAAGAGGGCAAATTGCAGTAGACGTAAATAAAATTGTATATAGTTCCGAAGATTTAACCATTATGAGAAATTTTTTAAGAGAAGTATTTGGAAAAGAACCGGATACGACGATTACTGTTTCCTCGGATAAAGTAAATCAAGAATTATTATCCTTTGTTGCTGTCAAACCTTATGATAGCGGATACTTATTAACCTTCGAGCAGCCTATTCCGATTCTCGCGATTGAAAATGGATTGGTCGTTTATACAGGGCATTCAAAAAATACAGGCAAAACAATCTCAGTTTATTACGAAGACGATACAACGGTCACATATGGCAATGTGGATTCCTTTTCTTTACTGCCTTATACTTCTATTGAGAGAGGAAGTACGATTGCGAATAAAGAACCGGGAGATCTTTATATTAAAATTGAGGAGAATGGGAAAGTTTTAAATCTTGAGGAAACGTTAGAATGGATGAAAGAGCATACGCAATCATGATGCGTATGACAATTCATCCATTATTTTTACCGGTTCTTTTTAGTATGGTGTTATATGGTAACGTTTCGTATTATGCACTTATTTTATCTTCTTTAATAATTCATGAAATTGGCCATATAATTGCTGCTTATCTTTGTAAAGTAAAAGTGGAACGCTGTGTTATTATGCCCTATGGCGGTGAAATAGTATTGAGAGGTGGTATGTCTATTTCGCCACGAAAACAATTCATCATCGCCATAGGTGGACCGCTTGCTACAATCGGATGTATCGCTGTGACACCATTGTTGGATCCTTTAGTAGCGGATCCATTTTTAAAAATTCAACTTATTTTACTAGCGATTAATATCATTCCAATTTGGCCATTAGATGGTGGTCGAATGATGTTATCATTAATTTTAATTTTTCATCCGCGTATTCGAATGATTGAACTTTATTTAACATTATCATTACTACTCATTACGATTTCGGTATTTATCACCTTTATTTTATTGCCAAAAACTTTATTTTTATTAGGATTGAGTTTATTTCTACTCCTTCAAATCGTCAATGAATGGAGATATCGAAAATATCGGTTTGCCTTTGAGAAACATGTTATGAAAAGATTGACGTGAGAGTATTGTTGTGGTAGTATTTTTAATGTTATTGTTTGTAGCACCCGTGCTACAACCGCTCTGGAAAGGTTTTTTAAGAATCGAAAGATCACCTTTCGTTACAGGCGAGTCTGAGTCTAAGAGGAGGTGCATTTTAATGTACGCAATTATCGAAACTGGTGGAAAACAAATCAAAGTAGAAGCTGGACAAGAAATCTATGTTGAAAAACTAGGTGTTCAAGCTGATGAAGTAGTAACATTTGATAAAGTTTTATTCGTAGGTGGAGAAACAGTGAAAGTTGGAGCTCCAACTGTTGCAGGTGCTACTGTTACAGCGAAAGTTGTAAAAGAAGGACGCGCTAAAAAAATTACTGTATTCAAATACAAAGCGAAGAAAAACTACCGTCGTAAACAAGGTCATCGTCAACCTTACACAAAATTAGTTGTTGAATCAATCAACGCTTAATAAATCGAGGTGAATAAAATGATTACTGTTACGATTCATCACGATGAAAATAGACATGTTTCTGCATATGAATTCTCAGGTCATGCTGAGTACGATCAAACGGGGAAAGATTTAGTATGTGCAGCTGCATCTACAATTGCCATTGGTACTGTAAATGCAATTTATGCTCTACTTCAAATTGAACCGAAAATTGATCAAGCAACAGAAGGCGGTGGCTACCTTCGTGTAGATCTTCCTACTGATATAGACGGAGAAGTCGATGCAAAATTACAACTTATTGTCCAAGTAATGACTGCTCAAGTTTACTCGATGGTTCAAAACTATGGACAATATATTCAAATTAACTACAACCAAGTAGCCTAGTAGGAGGTGGAACGAAATGAAATTGTTACTATCTTTAGACCTTCAATTTTTCGCTTCGAAAAAAGGGGTAGGTTCTACAAAGAACGGACGTGACTCTGAAGCAAAACGCCTTGGTGCGAAACGTGCTGATGGTCAATTCGTAACTGGTGGTTCAATTCTTTACCGTCAACGCGGTACAAAAATTTACCCAGGTACAAACGTAGGCCGTGGTGGAGATGACACACTTTTCGCTAAAGTTGACGGCGTTGTTAAATTCGAACGTTTAGGCCGCGACAAGAAAAAAGTAAGTGTTTACCCTGTAGCTCAAGAAGCTTAATTCCATATTTAAATGAAAGGACTGCTAGACAGCAGTCCTTTTTCATGTGTTAAGGGTATATTTTTAATTTGATAAAAATGACGAATGATACTATATCTCTAATGGATAACTGAAATTTTCTTATAGTATTCTTACAGAATTAGGGGAAAAAAGGGAAAAGTATAGAAAAACTTGTTATACTAAAAAAGAATTTAGTAGCATTTTTCTATCATGTGGAGGTTCAAAATGAAAACTCTATCCCTATCAGTAAATGAAGTATTAAGATTTGCAAATCATGATTATATGAATCAACTACAGCTGATCAAAATGAACTTGGATTTGGGCAGAGTAGAAGAATCAAAAAAAATTATTGAGCAAATTTCTGAACAATGTAAAACCCTTTCAAATATCAATAAACTAAAATTACCAAATACAGTAGAATGGTTACAAACGCTTCAATGGCGCTACCCAGCTTTCCAAGTGACATTAAAAAGTAATGTAACAAGTCCGGTTGATATGAAAAAAGATGAACAAATTGTAGAATACTTAGAAAAGACAGTTATTCATGTTTATGATAGCTTAGATCCATTTACTGAACATGAGCTAACGATTCAAATTGAATCAAATGAATTAGCATTCCATTTAACTTTTGAATTAATCGGAAAATGGGATTGCCATTTATTTGAACATGAAGTAACAAATTTAACCGTTCAAACATATGAACAAACTACGAATCAGTGGAAATATGCTTTGAGTATAGAACAGGAGTGAAAGTAATGTTTGTCGATCACGTAAAGATTTATGTGAAAGGTGGAGACGGCGGAGATGGTATGGTCGCCTTTCGCCGTGAAAAATTTGTCCCAAATGGTGGACCTGCTGGAGGAGATGGCGGCAATGGCGGAAATGTTGTCTTTGAAGTAGAAGAAGGATTGCGTACTTTAATGGATTTCCGATATAAACGTCATTTCAAAGCAAATCGTGGTGAACACGGGATGAGTAAGGGGATGCACGGGAAAAACTCCGAAGATCTAGTAATTAAAGTTCCCCCAGGTACAGTGGTGATGAATGAAGAAACGGGCGCTGTTATTGCAGATTTAGTTGAGCATGGTCAAAGGGCTGTCATTGCTCGTGGTGGCCGTGGTGGCCGTGGCAATAGTCGCTTTGCTACACCAGCTAACCCTGCGCCAGAACTTGCAGAAAAAGGGGAGCCAGGGCAAGAATTAAATGTTATATTAGAGTTAAAAGTATTAGCCGATGTAGGATTAGTTGGATTCCCAAGTGTAGGGAAATCGACGTTACTATCTGTCGTTTCAGCTGCAAAGCCTAAAATTGGTGCTTACCATTTTACGACGATCGTACCAAATTTAGGTATGGTTGAAACAGAAGATGGTAGAAGTTTTGCCATGGCTGATTTACCTGGGTTAATTGAAGGTGCACACCAAGGTGTAGGATTAGGTATGCAATTCCTACGTCATATTGAAAGAACTCGAGTAATTGTCCATGTTATTGATATGTCAGGTATGGAGGGTCGTGACCCATATGAAGATTATTTGACAATCAATGAAGAATTAAAACAATACAATTTACGTCTTACTGAAAGACCTCAAATTGTTGTCGCTAACAAAATGGATATGCCAGATGCAGAAGAGAATTTAAAAGAATTTAAAGAAAAAGTGGGAGATTCCGTTAAAGTCTTCCCTGTATCGGCCATTTCTCGCCAAGGTTTAAAACCGGTATTGTTTGAAATCGCTGACCTTCTTGAAGTAACACCTCATTTCGAATTGCACGATGTGGTGGAAGAAGACAGTGATGCATCCGTTCTTTATAAACACGAGAAAAAAGGTGAAGACTTCGATATTACTCGTGATGATGACGGTGCATATGTATTATCTGGCTACTCCATTGAACGTTTATTTAAAATGACTGATTTCAGTAGAGAAGACGGTGTACGTCGCTTTGCACGACAATTACGTGGAATGGGCGTAGATGACGCTTTACGTGAACGTGGAGCAAAAGACGGGGATATCGTTCGATTATTAGAATTTGAATTTGAGTTTGTAGAGTAAAGTTTGCTTAATGTATATTGGGAAGATGTTGGAGGGAGAGTATGAAAAACGTTGCGAATCAACGGTATTATTTAGTACGTGAAGACGTATTGACGGATGCGATGCAAAAAACATTGGAAGCAAAGCATCTTCTACAAAGTGGTGCAGTTTCTTCAATCTGGGATGCAGTAAAAGAAGTGGATATATCTCGGAGCGCATTTTATAAATATCGAGATGCCGTTTTTCCTTTTCACTCCATTGTTCGAGAACGTATTTTAACAATTTTTATTCAATTGCAAGACGAGAAGGGAACACTTGCCAAACTATTAGAAATTATATCGATCGCCCATTGTAATATTTTAACAATTCACCAAACAATTCCTATTCAAGGGCGTGCTAATGTGACATTATCTTTGGATGTAACAAGCATGGAAATTGAACTGGATGATTTATTACAACAATTGAAAAAGTTAGAGTTTGTTGAATCTGCAGAAGTCATTAGTTCTGGAGCGCTTTAACAACGATTGACAAGAGAGTAAGAGAGTCTTCAATTGCTCTCTCTTTTTTACATAAAATTGAAAGAAAAATCGCGCTAGTTAGAAAATGGTGGAGGGATCAAAGTGAAAGAGAAAGAGTTAAACAAAATAGCATATTTAGGACCAGAGGCATCCTTTACATATTTAGCTACAAAAAGTTTATTCCCCAATGAAACGTTAATCCCTTATACAACGATTCCTGAATGTATTGAGGCGGTATCAAGTGAAAAAGTCGATTTGGCAGTCGTGCCTTTGGAAAATGCTATAGAAGGGACAGTACCGCTGACGATTGACTATTTATATCATGAGGCAGAATTATTTATTGTGGCAGAAGTTTTGTCAAAAATACAACAACATTTAATGGTTCATAAAGCGCAAAAAGATAATTGGCACAACATAGAAGAAATTTATTCCCATCCCCATGCTTTAGCCCAATGTCATAAGTATTTGTTTTATCGATTTAGTAAAGTACCTTTACATCAGTTTTCATCTACATCAGCAGCAGCAAAGCTAGTTTCTGAAAATCCGGATCGTTGCATCGCAGCAGTCGGAAATACATCCTCTGCTGAAAAATATAATTTAGAGATTGTAGAGAAAAATATACATGATTTTCATTTTAACCATACCCGATTTGTCGTATTATCAAAAAAAAATATACGGCTACAGGGAAAAGAATCGGAAGGGAAAACGAAAACAACGGTGATGCTCACTTTACCGGAAAATGTATCGGGTGCGCTCCACCAAGTTCTTTCCGTTTATGCTTGGCGCAAACTGGACCTAAGTAAAATCGAGTCGAGGCCATTAAAAACGGGTTTAGGGGACTATTTCTTCATCATGGATATATTGGCCGATGAAAATGAGCCAATGATGAAGGGAGCTTTTGAAGAATTAAAGGCACTTGGCTGTACAGTGAAATCCCTCGGTACATATGATACTTATTTAACACCAGAGTGAAGTAGGTGAGGATATGAACATTATTTTATTTGATGGGGAATGTCAATTTTGCGATGCAACAGTCCAATTTATTATGAAAAGGGATCATAAAAAGCATTTTAAATTTGCATCAATTCAAAGTGATATAGGGCAAACTTTAATGGAAAAGTTTCACGTTCCAAAATCAATAGATAGTGTCATTTACATTGAAGGCGACAACTGTTATTTTAAGTCAACAGCAGTATTGCGAATTAGTCGTAAATTAGATAGAGGATGGAAAGGGTTTTATTTATTCACCATCATTCCGACACCTATTCGAGATCTGATTTATGACAAAATTGCAAAAAATCGTCATAAATTAATTAAAAACAATCAATGTAGCATTCCGAAGAAGGATGATTTAGATCGATTTTTACAGTGAAATTTGAAATAAAAAATGGGCTACTCTTTTCGAGTGCCCATTTTTATTATCCTTCTATTAAATATCCTTTTTCCCTTAACTTCTGTTCTGCAAGATTTAATTGTTCTTCAGATGAGGCAGAAAGGACATGTAAATGGGTACCGTTCGTCAGTACAGATAAATAATTTGCTTTCGTTTCATTGACTCGCTTAATGAAGCTATCCACATCATGACGATTGGACAACATCATGGAAGCGGTAATTTCACCGTAAAGAGGATGTTCAACGATCACGCTTTTTAATGTTACACCACAATCGACTATCGTTAACATTTCGTCTTCCGCCTGTTCTGCAGTATGTAAACAAACAATTTTTCTTTCATATATTTCATTATGATCGTCCCGCAGCATATAAAGGTAACCTTGACTTGTCGCAATAATCGGTTCATTT
The DNA here is from genome assembly GCF_045369345.1 of Ureibacillus sp. 179-F W5.1 NHS. NCBI lineage: Bacteria > Bacillati > Bacillota > Bacilli > Caryophanales > Caryophanaceae > Ureibacillus > Ureibacillus sp. 179-F W5.1 NHS. Next base: position 20,673 of record NZ_JBIQFG010000030.1, read on the forward strand.
CGTGCCTTTAATAAATTCATATCATTGACGATTACTTGTCTTGATACATTCGCATGTTTAGCCAAATCTGATCCTGTTATTGGGGATTTTGAACTCTTTAATAAACGGAGCAATGTATTGCGCCGTTCTTCTCCTAATATTTTTTTCATCTTGGCACCTCTTTCATTGGAAATTTCATGTATATACATTACTCCTTCATTCATAGTTTATCACGAGGAACAACACAAATCGTTTAATTTTTTTGTGTCCTTTTCGTTTGAGTAACATATTATAAAACGAGAAAAGGAGGATGTTTGTGCGAATTCATATTGTTCAAAAAGGTGAGACATTATGGCGAATTGCCAAACAGTATGGGATTGGACTTGATGAGTTAAAACGTTTAAATGCGCATTTGGCTAACCCAGATTATATTGTTCCAGGAATGGAAATTATTTTACCGGATAATGGTTCAAATGCCAATACAAATGCAAACCCAAATAGTAATGAATCGTCAAGAATGACGAAAGAACAGCTAACTGCACCAATGACAAGAGAACAGCAAACGGCACCGATGACAAAGGAACAACAGACAGCGCCGATGCCGAAGCAACAACAAACAGCACCAATTACAAAGGAACAACAAACAGCACCAATCACAAAGCCAAAACAAACTGCACCGAAGGAAAAATTAACACAAGAAAAACCGGTGGAAAAGGCGCCTATACCAGCACCTGTTCCAATTCCGATGCCGATGCCACAGTTCGATTTAACACCACAATTCCATTTCGATTTTGCACCACAATTACAATTCCAACAACAACACCCACAAGCACAACCAATGCCGCAAGCACAACCGATTTTTATTGAAGTACCACAACAGCCAATGATGCAAGTACAGCCAATTTTTGTTGAAGTACCACAACAACCAATGCCGCAGCCAAAAGTAGAAACAAAAGTAGAAAAAGAAGTGGAATATGTACCTGTTCCGCAACCTCAAATTATTTATGTACCATGTATGCCGCAATACTATCACCATCCGTGTGAATGTTTCGAGCAACCACATTATTTTGATTTGTGTGGATGTCAGGAACAACCATATTATCATCATCAACCATACCCATGTGGATGTCAGGAGCAACCTGTACAACATCATGACTGCGGATGCGGTGGCGGCTATCGGAATGAAGTAATGCCTTATGGACTTCCGCATTTTGAACCGAATTATGATGTTTCCCCTTCAATGGATGTGGCACCAGCAATGGATAATTCGTTCGATGATGAAGACGGTTTACCTGATTGGTTAAAGGATTCTTCTGAATTAAAAACAAAAGGTATTGAAAAAGTAGAAGATAATCATCAGGTGCTAGGTGAATTCGAAGAGAATGTTGAAAATTATCACGATGTAGATGATTTTGATGATGTCTATGATCCTGAATCTATGGGGACTTCCCATTATCCACAAAATAATTATTATGGACATCATATGTCCCAAGTGATGCCTGAACATATGCATCAAATGATGCCTTATATGATGCAGCAACCGATGATGTCACATCCGATGCACCCTAATTGCCAAAGTAATCCTTATATGAACCCTTATTCATCCCATTACACACCTTGGAAATATTAATATGCAAATTAAGAACAATATATGGAAGCAAGAGACATCAAACGGAACATTATTTATAAAAAAATATGAAAACGTTTCGGTTGCTGAAAAAGTAAAATCGATTCATAAACAATTGGATTCGATTAAGTTTCCATATGTTATTCCGTTAGTGAAAAGTAAGGAAAAGGATTTAGTTATTCAACTTTGGCAAAATAATAGTTATAGTGCCGATTTTTCCAATGCCGATCAAAGAAAGCAAAGTTATAAAATATTAAAAGCATTACATGATACGGGAAATGTCATTGATTGGAAAAGTCAAGTCATTTTCCCAAGACAGCATCTTTATCAAAAATGGAATGCACGATATGAACGATTTCTTATTAATGAAAAAGAATTAATTCCCTATTTACAACACACTTATTATGATATTACTCTTTTTGCAAGCAGAGTTTTGAAACAAATGCGAAGAAAAAGGCATAAAGTGAATGGGAAACTCACTTTGTTACATGGGGATGTCGTTCATCATAATTTTTTAATCTGTGAAGATAAGAAAATGAAATTAATCGATTTTGATCTAGCCGTAGTAGGTGATTCAGCGGAAGAAATGATATTATGGATGCACCGTGTTTTACCTACTATGGATTACGATTTGAAAAAGTTGTTTAAGGAAATTCCGTATCTTCATCAATTGTGTTTACCAAAAATAAATTATTTACAGTATCCGAATGAGCTGTTACGAGAATGGCTCTATGTACTGCAATTAGGTAAGTATGAGCGAGATGCTTTCTTAGACTATTTAATGCCATTTACAGAAAAAGCGTTAAGGCATTGGCCTGATTTAATTATAGAAACAGAAAAATTACATTCAAACTATCAATAATTGGGGAAAGTTTGATAAAATAATAGAAAGCAAAAGAAAAACAATTGGCCGTCTATAAAGACGGTCTTTCTTTGTTCATTTACGCAATGGTGGAAAAGGATTCTCTAACCTTCCATTCAGAATTTAGGTTTCCTACTTTCAAACGAGCACTATACAATGAGCAAAAAGATATCGTAGTATTTGTTCGGGTGAATACCGAACAGTATGCTATAATTTAAAGCAGTGAATGTGGGGGAATGACAATGTATGACTATATAATTGGCCAAATTAAACGGATAACGCCAGAATATGTTGTGGTAGAGCAACAAGGAATTGGTTGGCAAATCTTTACACCTAATCCCTTTGCCTTTCGCATAAAAGAAGATATGCAACAAATCTTTTTACATATGCATGTTAGAGAAGATGCCCATATGCTATTCGGATTTCGCTCGCTGGATGAACGGGAGTTATTTAGAAAACTTATTCAAGTATCAGGAATAGGACCAAAAGGGGCATTAGCTATTTTAGCAAGTGGTAACCCGTCTCAGGTCATATCTGCCATTGAAATGGAAGATGAAGCATTTCTAGTTAAGTTCCCTGGAGTTGGCAAAAAGACGGCTCGTCAAATGATCTTAGATTTAAAAGGAAAATTAGGATCATTACTTGAACAAGTAGAATTACCAAGTGCAGAAGATGAATTGCCACTATTTGGTGTTAATCCAAATAAACAAGAATTAGAAGAAGCGATGTTAGCGTTAATAGCCCTTGGGTATTCGGATAAAGAGTTGACAAAGATTAAGCCGAAGTTAGAAGAAAATGACCAGTTAACGACAACAGAAGCTTATATGAAACAAGCTTTACAACTATTGCTAAAAGTGAAGTAAGGAGGGAGTGATTTATGTCCGATCGAATCATTTCAAGTGAGGCAAATCAATATGATGAACAATTTGAGATGTCTCTACGACCTCAAAAGCTTTCTCAATATATTGGTCAACATAAGGTAAAGGAAAATTTGAATATTTTCATCGAAGCAGCAAAGCTCCGACAAGAAAGTTTAGACCATGTATTATTATATGGGCCACCGGGATTAGGGAAAACAACATTAGCTTCCATCATTTCCAATGAAATGGATGTCAATATTCGTTTAACGAGTGGTCCTGCTATTGAACGTCCTGGCGATTTGGCAGCTATTGTCAGCTCCCTCCAACCAGGGGATGTCTTATTTATCGATGAAATTCATCGTCTTCCTCGTTCTATAGAAGAAGTTTTATACCCGGCTATGGAAGACTTTTGTTTAGATATTGTTGTCGGAAAAGGACCAGAAGCGCGCTCCATTCGTTTAGATTTACCACCTTTTACGTTGGTCGGTGCGACGACAAGAGCGGGAGCATTGTCAGCGCCGTTACGAGATCGCTTTGGTGTATTATTAAGACTGGAATATTATGATGAGGAAGCGTTAGAAGAAATCGTATTACGTAGCAGCGAGCTGTTCAATGTGGAAATTGAACGACTTGCTGCAAGAGAAATTGCTCGTCGTTCAAGGGGAACACCGAGAATCGCCAATCGTTTATTAAAAAGGGTACGGGATTATGCCCAAGTGATTGGAGACGGGAAAATTTCCCTTGCTATTGCAAATCAAGCCCTTGAATTATTACAAGTCGATTCCAGAGGACTTGACTATATTGACCATAAACTAATCATTAGTATGATTGAACGATTTAAAGGTGGACCTGTTGGGCTAGATACGTTGGCTGCTTCCATTGGGGAAGAACGTTTAACCATTGAAGATGTTTATGAACCTTTTTTAATGCAAATTGGGTTTATTCAACGTACACCACGGGGACGGGTTGCAAGCCAACTAGCCTATGAACATTTTGGTTATACTTATCCAGAACAAATATAATGAAAGAAGATGTAAAAATGAAAGTTGAAGATTTTGATTTCTATTTACCTGAAGAACTTATTGCTCAAACACCGTTAGAGGATCGTACAGCTAGTCGATTAATGATAGTAGATCGGAAAACTGGTGAAGTGGAGCATAGTCAATTTAAACATATAGTTGATGAACTACAAAAAGGGGACTGTCTTGTACTAAATAATACGCGTGTCATGCCTGCAAGACTTTTGGGAGTAAAGGAAGAAACAGGTGCCCATATTGAAGTATTATTGCTTAAACAAGGTAATAACGATGAATGGGAAACCCTTGTTAAACCAGCAAAACGTGTGAAAGTCGGTACTGAAATTTCCTTTGGAGATGGCTTACTAAAAGCGACTTGTATCGGTGAATTAGATCATGGCGGTAGATTATTTAAATTTAACTATGAAGGCATTTTCTACGAAATATTAGATCAGTTAGGAGAAATGCCACTCCCACCATATATTCACGAAAAATTAGATGATCGGGAACGTTACCAAACGGTTTATTCTAAAGAAATTGGTTCTGCTGCCGCTCCAACAGCAGGATTACATTTCACAAATGAAATTTTAGACCAAATTAAAGAAAAAGGTGTAGAAGTTGTTTTCATTACATTACATGTTGGACTTGGAACATTCCGTCCAGTCAGTGTAGATTCCATTGAAAACCATGATATGCACTCGGAATTTTATAGTGTATCGGAAGAAGCAGCAGAAGTTATTAATCGAACAAAGGCGAATGGTGGGAAAGTTATTGCTGTTGGTACGACATCAACACGTACGTTAGAAACGGTTGCCCATAAATATAACGGTGAAATTCGCGCGGAGCAAGGGTGGACAAATATTTTCATCTATCCTGGCTTTGAATATAAAGCGATTGATGGATTAATTACAAACTTCCATTTACCAAAATCTACTTTAGTAATGTTAGTAAGTGCCCTTACAACTAGAGAAATTATATTAAATGCGTATAATAAAGCTGTAGAAGAAAAGTATCGATTCTTCAGTTTCGGAGACGCAATGTTTATTCGACCAAATCGATCTTAATTTTTATTAATGATATATAACGGATTTTTACTTTAAAAGAAGAGAGGATTTTTTTCACCTATGACAAAACCAGCCGTAACATATGAATTAATTAAAACATGTAAGCAAACTGGTGCCAGACTGGGGATTGTTCATACACCCCATGGTTCTTTTGAAACACCTGCTTTCATGCCAGTTGGAACACAAGCTACTGTTAAAACAATGTCTCCAGAAGAATTAAAGGATATGGATGCAGGCATTATTTTATCGAACACATATCATCTATGGCTTCGACCAGGGAATGATATTATAAAAGAAGCGGGCGGACTACATAAATTTATGAACTGGGATCGTCCCATTTTAACGGATTCTGGTGGTTTCCAAGTATTTTCACTAAGTGAATTTCGTAAAATTGAAGAAGAAGGCGTACATTTCCGTAATCATTTAAATGGAGACAAGCTTTTCTTAAGTCCAGAAAAGGCAATGGAAATTCAAAATGATTTAGGGTCTGATATTATGATGGCCTTTGATGAATGTCCTCCATATCCAGCATCATACGAATATATGCTAAATTCTGTGGATCGTACGACTCGTTGGGCTAAACGTTGTAAAGAGGCCCATGCCCGTCCAGAAGATCAAGCATTATTTGGAATTGTACAAGGTGGGGAATACGAAGATTTACGTAAACGGTCTGCAGAAGCCCTTGTGGAATTGGATTTACCGGGTTATGCCATCGGTGGATTGTCAGTTGGTGAACCAAAAGAAATTATGAACCGCATGTTGGAATATACAACACCATTACTACCTGATAATAAACCTCGTTATTTAATGGGGGTAGGTTCTCCAGATTCTTTAATTGATGGAGCGATTCGCGGTGTTGATATGTTTGACTGTGTATTACCGACTCGTATTGCCCGCAATGGTACATTAATGACTTCAGAAGGTCGTTTAGTGGTGAAAAATGCGAAATATGCCCGAGATTTCAGCCCGATTGATCCAAATTGTGATTGCTATACTTGTAAAAACTATACACGGGCTTACGTTCGTCATTTAATTCGTACAGAAGAAACATTTGGTATTCGTTTAACAACATATCATAACTTACATTTCTTATTAAAATTAATGGAACAAGTAAGACAAGCGATTCGTGAAGATCGTCTAGGCGATTTCCGTGAAGAATTTTTTGAGAAGTATGGTTTTAATAAACCGGATGCGAAAAACTTCTAAAAATTGTAAGAGTATCGTCAATAATATGGCGATTTGAGAAAAATATGATTATTTGTAGAAAAATAATCGTTTCAAATCGCTTTTTATAACCATTTTATAATATACTTAAAAATGAGGTTTGAAAGGAGTGTATATATGGAACAACTATTAGGTTTATTACCAATTCTTATTATGTTCGTTGCGATGTGGTTTATTTTAATCCGTCCAGCACAAAAAAGACAAAAAGCAACGGCACAAATGCAAAGTAATTTAAAACGTGGAGATCAAGTTGTAACAATCGGGGGACTTCATGGTGAAGTTGACGCGATAGAAGATACAGCGGTTTATATCATCGTTGATGGAAAAACACGTTTAAAATTTGAGCGTCAAGCAATTGGTCGCGTCATTACACAATAATTCATTGAAAGCTTACTAATTTGGACATGCTCCAAATTAGTAAGCTTTTTTCATTTCTCTAATATACAAATTCATGAATAGTAACCCTCCTTTGTGCTCACAATGGGGAAAGGAGGGTGTGTGAAAAATGGAAATGTATGGGGAAATCATTTTAAGAACCGTGTTTTTATATATTTTCATATTAATTGTTTTCCGTATGATGGGCAAAAGGGAAGTAGGCGAACTAAGTATAATGGACTTAGTCGTCTTTATATTAATTGCTGAATGTGTCGCCTTTGCATTAGAAGATGTTGACAAACCTATTTTTCAAAACATACTTCCCATTATCATTTTATTTGTCATTCAATATATCAATTCACTCATGACATTAAAAAATAAAAATGTGCGTGATTTAATAGATGGAGATCCTTCCCTTATTGTTGAAAAAGGGGTTATTAATCAAGAAGAGATGAAAAAACAACGGTATAATTTAGATGACCTGTTTCAACAAATGCGTGAAGAAGGAGTCCCATCCATTCAAAGTATTGATTATGCATTTTTAGAACCATCGGGTAAATTATCGATATTTCTAAAAAATGAAGATCCACTTATTTTACCCCTTGTTGTTGATGGTTATATTGTGGAAAAACATTTGAAATTAATGAAAAAAGAACGTTCATGGCTTCTGGAAAAGTTAAAGGAAGCCGGTTATGAAAAAATTGATAATGTTTTTTACTGTTGTTATGAAAATGACAAAATTCACGTTCAATTAAAGACGACGGGAAATGATCGAAGTTAAATATTTAAAATCACTTATTTTAATTTGATTCGTTAAAATTAATAACAACGTAAGGATGATTAAAGTTAGCGCACTATTTGTCCAAAAATCGAAGGAAGAATTAGAAATTAAATACGTTTGAATAAAACTTGTTAAAATAAAGATTCCATAAGGGACAGCGAAGAATCTAAAACCTGCACTAATCATTTTATGTCCACGTAGTGTTGCCATATGTAGGAAGGAAGTAATTAATACACCAAACCCTATGGCGATAATAGCTCCAAACTCTCGAATAAATGGTTGAGAGGCTAGTACAAACATAACAAACAATTTAGCGAGTCCGCCGTAAATGGAGTTCATCATAGCCGGTCGTGCTTCATCCACGGCTTGTAAAATGGATTGCAATGGACTTTGAATGTAGTAAAAATAAAAAATTGGAGCTAATATTCTCATAAATCCACGATTTTCTTCAAGATGGAATAGTTTCATCGCTAGTTCATCCCCATGTATAAAGAAATAAGTAGCTGCATAACAGCCAATAAGGGATGATAAACGTAATGAAATACCAATCCGTTCATTTAACAAATTATAATTACTTCTTGCAACAGCGTCGCTAACAGCTGGGATTAATACAATCGCAAGGGCATTCGGGATAAATGACGGAAATAGTAGTAAAGGAACATGGACCCCTGAAATAACACCGTACAATGTTGTAGCGCCAGCAGCCGTTAATCCTGAAACGGTTAACGCTTTTAAAAATACAATTGGTTCTAAAAACCATGTAAAAGTGCCAAATAATCGACTACCTGCCGAAGGAACAGCTATCCGTAATAATGGTAATGCAGGATACGCTTTTGTTGAATCGGTTTTCTTCGGCTTTTTTTTCTTTAATCTGTAATGAATGTACAAATAAACTAAAGAAAATACTTCTCCAACCGCTGTAATACCCATCGCATAAGTAGCAGTTAACGCTGGATTTTCTGGAGTAACGAAAAATGGTAACAAAAAAGTAATGAGTGAAATTCGAATAATTTGTTCAAGCATTTGTGACCAAGCCGTTGCCGAAATAACGGCGATCCCTTGAAGATATCCCCTAAACAACCCAGAGAAAACAACAATTGGCACAGCACCAAGGGCAACATATAATGTCAATTTCGTCCCATCATTATGTAAAAGTGTCCCAGCTAAATATGGTATAAATAAATAAAGTAATGGGGTGAAGATAATAATGGAAAGAATTGACCATCTTGTGGCAGTTGTCATAACCGATTTAAGTTGTCCATCTTTTCGTTTTGCATGAAGTTCGGCTACGACTTTAGCAACCGCTAAAGGAATTCCTAACTGTAAGATGGAAATAAAGAATATAAAGGCCGGATAGGCGGTCATGTAAATCCCTACGGCTTCTTCTCCCGCAATCCGCATGAACTGCATTCTATATACAAATCCGAACATTTTAGACAAAAAAATAACAACGGTCAAAAACAATGTTCCCTTAACAAATGAACCCATTCATTCAATCCCTTCTCATTTCAAGAAATTTCAGATACAATATTTGTATGCTTAGTGGTCGTTAGTTAAAACTACTGGTTGGGGGGATTGTCATGATTCAGTTCGAACAGCTATACAAACAAGTTTTACCGGTATTACAAAGCAAAGTGGAAGAGATTAAGTATTATGAATATGATGGTATTTCGTTAGAAGATCTTTGGAATTTTTGTATTCAAAAAAAATGGAGAAAACAAAAAATAGAAGATCTACGCGTATATGAAATAGTAGAAACGATATACGGGATTAAACCTTCGGAAATTGTTAGTCATTTTCAAATTCAACAATTTCATTCCGCCAATTGGTTTAGTGACGTAAGTCAAGAAGAGTTGCAAGAACTATTAAAATCAAAAAGTACGAACGAAGAGCAGTAAACCCATGGCATTGGTTTGACAGTTGGACAAAGGTGTCTCATAATATGTTTGGTACATAGACTAGTTTGGCCAGTTGTAAAACGAAATAAAAAGCATTAATCACTTTGACAAAAACGTAGTTGCGTTTTTTGTGTTTACGTTTATGTAAACACAATTGAGGAGGACTTAAAAATGAAGCAAAAAAGCCGTATTTTTACTTTTGTACTCGTTGTAGTTGTATTATTAGCTGGGATTGGTACGACGGTACAAGGGATTTTAAAAGATGTAAAACTCGGCTTAGATTTACAAGGTGGGTTTGAGGTTTTATATGAAGTAGAACCACTAAATGGTGAAAAAATAACACAAAGCATCCTTACAGATACGACAACCGCTCTATCGAATCGTATTGACCAATTCGGTGTTAGTGAACCGAGCATTCAAGTTGAAGGAGACAATCGTATACGTGTTCAATTGGCAGGGGTTGATGACCAATCTTCGGCTCGTGAATTGTTGTCTTCTACAGCGAATTTAACCTTCCGAGATATTCATGACAATTTATTATTAGATGGTACGGATTTAAAAGAAGGGGGTGCAGCAGCTTCCTTTGATCAGCAAAATCGTCCAATCGTTACGCTTACATTAAAAGATGCATCGAAGTTCGCTGAGGTGACGAAAAAAATATCGGAAATGCCGGTGGGCGAAAACTTATTAGTTGTATGGATGGACTTTGAAGAAGGTGTCGATTCATACGCAAAAGAAGTACAGAAGGAAGATCCGAAATTTGTTTCTGCCGCTTCAGTTGATCAAGTTTTAAATACAACAGACGTAATGATTAGTGGTAATTTTACCGTTCAAGAGACGAAGGATTTAGCTAGTGTTTTAAATGCGGGAGCTTTACCGGTAAAATTAACTGAAAAATATTCAACATCCGTTGGTGCACAATTTGGTGAAGAAGCGTTAAAAAGTACAGTATTTGCTAGTGTTGTTGGGGTAGTCTTAATCTTTATTTTCATGTTGTTGTATTATCGATTACCTGGATTTGTATCCATTATCACTCTAGTAGTCTTTACTTACTTAGTATTAGTTGTATTTAACGCTATTAATGCCGTATTAACGTTACCGGGTATCGCAGCATTAGTACTCGGTATCGGGATGGCAGTGGATGCGAACATATTAACTGCGGAACGTATTAAGGAAGAACTTCGAGTAGGGAAAACGATTCAAGAGGCATATCAATTAGGTTCTAAACAATCGTTAACAGCGATTATTGATGCCCAGTTAACAACTTTACTTGCAGCTGCTGTATTATTTTTCTTTGGTAATAGTTCAGTTAAAGGGTTTGCGACTACTTTAATGATTACAATAGTTTTAAGTTTCGTGACTGCCGTTTGGTTATCTCGAATGTTAATCGGTCTACTTATTAAAAGTGGTTATTTCAACAGTCCATTCTTTTACGGAGTTCGTAAAAAGAAAATTCATGATGCCTCTGAAGGGGTATCTACTTTAGATTTATCAACAAATTTTGATCGATTTGACTTTGTTCATAACCGTAAAAAATTCTACAGTTTATCGATCATTATCTTATTAGTTGGTGTAGTCATAATAAGTATATTTAGATTAGACTTAGGTATCGATTTCTCTAGTGGTACACGGGTAGAGATTATGGCGGATGAGCAAGTCAATCAAGATGAAATAAAAGATTATATCGATGAAATTGGGTTCCCATCGGAAGATATCGTCATCTCTGGTGAAGAACAAAATACGGCTGTTATCACTTATAAAGATGACTTATCTCAAAAAGAGATCTTAACTTTTAAATCGGAAGTATTAGAAGATTATGGACATGAGCCAAATGTAAGCACTGTATCTCCTACAGTAGGACAAGAGCTTGTGAAAAACGCTATTTATGCCCTTGTTATTGCTGCCATCGGAATTATTATTTATGTCGCATTCCGATTCGAATGGAGAATGGGATTAGGAGCTATTGCTTCATTAGTACATGATGTATTCTTTATGGTTGCCATCTTTAGTGTTTTCCGTTTGGAAGTAGATATTACCTTTATAGCTGCCGTTTTAACTATCGTCGGTTATTCGATTAACGATACAATCGTTACCTTTGACCGGATTCGTGAAAATGTTGATCGAAAAGGTGTTATTAAAACGAAAGAAGAATTGGCGGATATTGTTAATAAGTCTCTTCGTCAAACGATGTCCCGTTCAGTAAACACAGTATTAACAGTGATTATTGTCGTAGTAGCATTGTTAATCTTTGGAGCACCTGCTATTCAAAACTTCTCCATAGCGCTATTAATTGGATTAGTTACAGGGATGTATTCTTCAATCTGTATTGCCGCACAAATTTGGTATACATTAAAATGTCGCCAAATGGACAAAAAAGGTACAGTTGTGGAGAAAAAAGAGAAAAAGCAATGGGGTTCAGACGAGCCTGTTGTTTAATAGAGAAAGTGAATAAAGTGTGGATAAAGTCATGTTCGACTTTGTCTACACTTTTTTCTTTTGAACATAATCGATGATTTATACTATCCCTTTGTAATATTTCTCAATTTATCTATTTTTAAAGATTAGTAGAAGCGTTCCATTTTCGGTATAATGAAAAATTGAGGATGTGACAAAATGATCGAATCAACGAAGAAATGGATTGTTGAACAACCGAATGAAGAAAACATAATTGAATTACAAAAGGAATTAAATATTTCATCCATTGCAGCAAAAATATTAATTGCACGGGGTTATACATCTGTTCAGGAAGCAAAATCCTTGTTGCAAATGGATGAAAGTCAATTACATAGTCCATATTTATTAAACGGTATGAAAGAAGCTGTAGAGCGTATAGAGAAGGCTTTACATAATGGGGAGAAAATATTAATCTATGGCGATTACGACGCCGATGGGATCACGAGTACGACCGTTATGATGAATGTTTTATTGGATTTAGGAGCGGATGTAGACTTTTGTATTCCAAACCGATTTGACCACGGATATGGTCCAAATGAGGAGCTCTTCCACAAGGCATACGAGAACGGTGTACAATTAATTATTACAGTCGATAATGGGATTAGCGGGATAGAACCGATTCGTATTGCAAAAGAGCTTGGAATGGACGTGATCGTTACAGATCATCACGAGGCTGGAGATGTGCTACCACCTGCGGATGTCATCATACATCCCCGTGTTCCTGAAGGTCATTATCCTTTCGGTGAGTTAGCAGGAGTAGGAGTTGCCTTTAAATTAGCCCATGCACTATATGGGGAAGTACCAGAGCATTTATATGAATATGTAGCTATTGGAACTGTAGCTGATTTAGTACCTCTCGTAGGAGAAAACCGTTATATTGTGCAACAAGGTATAAAACATTTAAGAACATCTTACAATCCATGGGTACGCGTCCTTTGTGAAGTAACGAGTGTGAAACAGCATGAGATTGACGAAGATTCCATTGGGTTTTATTTCGGACCTCGTCTAAATGCGATTGGACGTTTAGGTGATGCTGATCCGGGTGTAACATTTTTAATGAGTGAAAATGATTTGGATGCAGCAGAAGGGGCAAAACTTTTAAATAAGAAAAATGTGGAGCGTAAAGAAATCGTCCAATCTATAACGGAAGAAGCGATTCACATGATTGAAAAGGATCCAAACATATCGAGTTCTTTAGTCCTCGTAGTAGCTAAAGAAGGTTGGAATCCAGGTGTTATTGGAATTGTAGCTTCCCGATTAGTGGAAAAATATTATCGTCCGACTATCGTTTTATCATTAGATCCGATCAAAGGGACGGCGAAAGGTTCTGGTCGTAGTATTGAAGGTTTCCACTTATATCAAGAGTTAGCGAAAAACCGCGAAATCTTGCCCCATTTTGGTGGTCACCCGATGGCAGCAGGAATGACCTTTGCCCTTGAACATGTCGATGAATTACGTAAACGTCTTCATAAACAAGCGGAAGAAGTATTAACAGCCGATATGTTAACACCGAAATTAAAGATCGATGTACCTGTAGAGTTAAGTGAAGTAACGGTTGAGTCCGTTGAAGAAATTAAAAAGCTTGGGCCCTTTGGAACAGGTTTTGCAAAACCGATCTATGCACTACAAAATGTACAAGTACGTTCGATGAAAAAAATTGGTTCAGGTGAAAATCATTTAAAAATGGAGCTAGAGGATGCCTATGGTACAATTGATGCTATTGGCTTCGGTAAAGGTCATCTTTATGATGAAATTACGTATGGTGTAAAGTTATCCTTTGTTGGGGATTTACAAATTAATGAATGGCAAGGAAATAAAAAGCCTCAATTGATGATTTCGGATGTTCAAACGAAGGAATGGCAGCTGTTTGATTATCGTGGGAAAAACCAAGTACAAAAATGGATTCATACTCTTCCGCAACAAAATTGTACCTTTATTGCCTTTAATCAAAAAACGGTTGAACATTTCAATCAAGATTTAGGGAATAGCGATATTCATTTTATAACGGAGCAATCTGTATTCAACCATCATTCATCTTATGTGGTTTTGTTAGATTTACCACCAAGTATGGAATTGCTTGAAAAATATATTCAACAAGCACAGCCAAAGAGAATTTATGCGGTTTTCTACACACCGGAATCGAAATTTTTTAATGGAATGCCGACCCGAGAGCAGTTTGGCTGGTATTACTCCTTCTTGAAAAAACGTCCAGGATTTAATTTGTCCATTCATATGGAACGGTTATCTCAACATATTGGATTGAATTTGGAAATAATTAAATTTATGACAAACGTGTTTTTTGAGCTAGGTTTTGTTACAATAGAAAATGGTCTGACGACTGTAAATATAAATGCGCCAAAGCGTTCTCTTTCAGAAGCGACAAGCTATAAAAAAAGAGTGAAACAAATTGAAATAGAACAAAAGCTTTTGTATGCACCATATTTAGAATTAAAACAATGGTTTAACGAACGAATGAAGGAATATCTTTATTCCTAAGGAGGACAAATTAATAATGGATTTAAAGCAATACGTAACAACTGTAGAAAACTGGCCGAAAGAAGGCATTAGTTTTAAGGATATTACAACAATTATGGATAATGGACCAGCATTTAAATTTGCTGCCGACAAAATTGTTGAGTTTGCAAAAGAAGTAGGGGCAGAAGTGATTGTAGGACCTGAAGCGCGCGGATTTATTATCGGGTGCCCGGTTGCCTATGCTCTTGAAATCGGATTTGCACCGGTACGTAAAGAAGGAAAACTTCCACGTGAAGTCGTACGTGTTGAATACGGATTAGAATATGGACAAGACGTTTTAACAATGCATAAAGATGCGATTAAACCGGGACAAAAAGCATTAATCGTGGATGATTTATTAGCAACTGGCGGCACAGTAGATGCAACGATTCAATTAATCGAAAAATTAGGCGGCGTTGTAGCTGGTTGTGCATTTATTATTGAATTAAAAGACTTAAATGGTCGTGACAAAATCGGCAATTACCCAATCAAGACGTTAATTGAATATTAATCATTTCAAGGAAATATTCCGTTTACATTCGGGATATTTCCTTTTTTCATTCGATTATTAGCTGCTCACCAATTTTTGGATTCGTAATAAAATAATTGAAATAAGGTTTTATTAAAAGTAAAATAATGTTCGAAAAATGTTCGAATTTGTCGTATTTCTGAAATGATTTATGTAGTTATCTTTACTTTTTGTACATATTTTTTATACAATTAAGATTATATATTAAATTTGAAAATTTTTTAGCAAGGTGGACAACTAATGGCGAAAGAGCAAATTTTGACGCCCGAAGATGTATTCGCGCTCGTCAAAACATATATGAACGATGAACATGTTGCCTTCGTAAAGAAAGCCTATGAAGTAGCAAATGAAGCCCATAAAGAACAGCTTCGTAGTTCAGGGGAACCATATATTATTCATCCTATACAAGTTGCAGGGATTTTAGCTGAGCTCCAAATGGACCCAGAAACAGTTGCTGCAGGTTTTCTTCATGATGTCGTAGAGGATACTTCTGTTACACGGGATGATTTAGTAAATGAATTTAATGAAGAAGTAGCGATGTTAGTTGATGGCGTAACAAAGCTCGGGAAAATTAAATATTTGTCGAAAAAAGAGCAACAGGCAGAAAACCATCGAAAAATGTTTGTTGCGATGGCTCAGGACATCCGCGTTATTTTAATTAAACTTGCTGACCGTCTTCATAATATGCGAACGTTGAAACATTTATCCGCTGAAAAACAAAGACGTATTTCCAATGAAACGTTAGAAATTTTTGCACCACTTGCTCATCGCTTAGGAATTTCAAAGGTTAAATGGGAGTTAGAAGACACAGCTTTACGTTATTTAAACCCACAGCAATATTATCGAATCGTCAGCTTGATGAAAAGAAAACGCGTTGAACGAGAAGCGTATTTAGAAAATGTTATGGATGAAGTGAGATCCCAACTGACTGATGTCGAAATAGAAGCTGAAATATCCGGCCGACCGAAACATATTTATAGTATTTATCGAAAAATGGTTTTGCAAAATAAACAATTTAATGAAATATATGATTTACTGGCTGTACGGGTTATAGTAGATAGCATTAAAGATTGCTATGCAGTACTTGGAATCGTACATACACTATGGAAACCGATGCCAGGAAGATTTAAAGATTATATTGCTATGCCGAAGCAAAACTTATACCAGTCCCTTCATACAACCGTTATCGGTCCTTATGGTGATCCGTTGGAAGTACAAATTCGAACGCGTGATATGCACCAAATTGCAGAATACGGGATCGCGGCTCACTGGGCTTATAAAGAAGGAAAATCTGTTTCCAATAAGGAAAGTATTGACCAAAAGTTAACTTGGTTCCGTGAAATTTTAGAGTTCCAAAATGAATCGTCAAACGCTGAGGAATTTATGGAGTCTTTAAAATTTGATTTGTTCTCAGATATGGTTTACGTCTTTACACCAAAAGGGGAAGTCATTGAACTACCGTCTGGTTCTGTTCCAATCGACTTTGCATACCGAGTCCATTCAGAGGTCGGAAACCGTACAATTGGAGCAAAAGTAAACGGTAAAATGGTTCCGTTAGATACGCCGTTAAAAACAGGGGATATAATTGAAATTTTAACGTCGAAACAATCCTTTGGACCAAGTAGAGACTGGTTGAAAATCGCCCAAAGTTCCCAAGCAAAAAATAAAATCAAACAATTCTTTAAGAAACATTTACGGGAAGATAATATCGTGAAAGGAAAAGATCTCATTGAAAAAGAGATTAAATCCCAAGATTTCGATATTAAAGAAGTACTTTCTGCCGAAAATGTAAAACGTGTCTTAGATAAATTAAATTATACAAATGAAGAAGATTTGTATGCTGCTGTTGGTGTAGGTGGAATTACCGCTCAACAAATTGTCAACCGACTCGCTGAAAAGAAACGCAAAGAGCGGGAACAGGAAGAAGCCTTAGAAAAAATCGTAAAGGAAATGCAAAATCCTTCTACGAAAAAACGTAAAACCGAATCAGGTGTTATCGTGAAAGGCATTGATAATCTATTAATTCGCTTATCCCGTTGTTGTACGCCTGTACCTGGAGACGAAATCGTTGGTTTTATTACAAAAGGTCGAGGTGTTTCTGTCCATCGTTCAGATTGTCCGAATATACAAGAAGGGGACAATATGAATCGCTTAATTGAGGTCGAGTGGGAGCATAGTCAAGCGCAAGTACGAAAAGAATATCCTGTAGATATTGAAGTGTCTGCCTTTGACCGCCCTGGTATATTAAACGATGTAATGCATGCAGTTAGTGAGGCGAAAACAAATATTTTAGCTGTTTCTGGGCGGGCAGATCACGATAAAATTGCAACGATTCATTTAACAATTGCGATTTCAAATCTTTCAGGATTACACAAAGTAGTAGAAAGAATTAAACAATTACCAGATATATATTCCGTTCAACGGGTCATTAATTAGTAGACGAGGTTTAATGAATGAGAGTAGTTATTCAAAGAAGTAAACAAGCATCGGTTACGGTTGATGGTAAAGTAACTGGTGCTATCGATTCAGGATATGTATTATTAGTTGGATTAACCCATACTGACACGTTAGAAGATGTACGCTATGTGGCAAAGAAAGTGGCGGAAATTAGGCTATGGGAAGATGATCAAGGTAAAATGAATCGTTCCATTGTTGAACATGGTGGCGATATTTTATCTGTTTCCCAGTTTACTTTATACGGGGATACTCGAAAGGGTAGAAGACCGAGTTTTATAGAGGCAGCAAGACCTGAAGCCGCCTTACCTTTGTGGGAATCATTTAACGAAGAGCTTAAAGCTTTTGGCCTTCACGTTGAAACAGGTATTTTTGGTGAAATGATGGATGTTGCACTAATTAATGACGGACCTGTTACAGTAATTGTTGAATCAAAGCCAAAAGAATAATAGGATAAAAAAGAGGCTGGGACATAACTAGCTTCAAATAGTGAGAAAGGTGAATTTGAGGAAACTCAAATTCACCTTTCTCT
>NZ_JBIQFG010000031.1:0-38214 GCF_045369345.1 Ureibacillus sp. 179-F W5.1 NHS
GCCCCTTTAGGGGCAGTTAGTAAGGAGCCCTTATAGGGCGTTACTAAAACCGCCTGTTTTACAGGCGGATATTTATTAATTCAGAAAGCACTTTGCAACCCATTTAAAAAAGTAACCAATCGGGCTAGATTGTTTCCAAAATGCATCCATTTATAATAACCATCCAATAGGAAATACTGTATAAACCGAAGATAAATTGGAGGACAGTATTATGCCTGAATTGCCGGAGATGGAAACATATAAATCATTACTAGGGTCATTGATAGGTGGGCAAAAAATTTCAGATGTTGAGATTGGACGGGAAAAATCGATTAACGTACCAGTTGAACGGTTTATTGCACAAGTTTCAAATCAAACGATAAAAACGATTACGAGAAGAGCGAAGTATTTAATTTTCCAATTACAGGATGATTCGTGTTTACTGTTACATTTAATGCTTGGTGGATGGATGTTTTTTGGTAAAGAGGAAGATAAACCAGACAGAACAATTCAAGTAAAATTATCTTTTGGAGAACAACATTTATATTTTATTGGACTGCGTTTAGGTTACTTGCATCTTTTATCACCAGAAGAGATAAAGAAAGAGTTTGAAAAACTAGGACTAGAAGTACTTGATCCCGATTTCACATTGGATACCTTTCAACAGCTAATGGAAAAAAGAAAGGGAATGATAAAAACAACATTAATCAATCAAGAAGTGCTAGCTGGAATAGGGAATGCATATTCTGATGAAATTCTTTGGCATGCAGGGATTCGCCCAGATAAAAAAATCAATGTGCTAGACGAGCAACAATTAACTCGGGTTTATCAGTCGATTCAGTTTATTTTTAAAAAAGGAATCGAACAAGGTGGTTATATGGAAAACCCACTATATAAGGGAGATAACAAAACAGGAGGTTACCAATTCTATGTTTATGATCAAGAAGGTAATGCATGTTCCCGTTGCCATACCCCCATTTTAAAAGAAGAAATTTCTAATCGGAAAACTTTCTTTTGCCCTAATTAAATAAAGTGAATTTTATATAAGCTTATGAATATGAAGACTTAAAACGCTTCCTAGCTTTACAACATTCATGTGTTGCCAAAGACGGTCCGCATATGATGAAGCAGTTTCGTGCTGGAACTAGCACAAATTGACATACGGTGTATCAGTTGGTAGTATGTGTAGTAACAAACTGAATAGTAAATATTGCGGGGGGACTCTTCGGAGTTGAGAAGGTTAAAACCTGACTCTTTGAACCTGTCAGTTAACACTGGTGTAGGGAAGCGATTCATTAGATTTATAAGCAATAATTTGAATTGTGCTTTCCCATTTTTATTTAATGGGAGAGCATTTTTTTATTATATAGAGCCTAAGTGAATTCATACCTTAATCCCCTGTTTTGTTGATCTATTCGTTCGTATAAAGAATGGAAATAGAGAGGTGTTTGCAAAGTGGTTAACAAGCAAGAGATTCAAAGTAAAATGATGCAGGCGGTTGAAGCGGTAAGAGGGACGAATCCGATGGCAGGTTCGATTACGAACACTGTAACGATTAATCTTGTAGCAAATGCACAGCTTGCTGTTGGTGGATCTGCCGCTATGGTGTACTTGCCAGATGAGGCGGAGTTTTTGGCAAAAGCTGGCGGAGCTATGTGTATCAACGTGGGAACGTTGTTACCGATTTATGAGGAGACGTTACCTTATGTAGCGAAGGTGTTGCATGAAACAGGAAAGCCATGGGTTTTAGATCCCGTTGCTGTCGGTATTGGTTCACTTAGAACAAAACTTTTACAACAATTTAAGGCATATAAACCGACAATCATTAGAGGAAATGCTTCGGAAATTATCGCATTAGCTGGTTTATGGGGATTAGACGGAGGTACAGAACAATCGAATGTTCGCGGTGTTGATTCTACGGATTCAGTAAGTGGGGCTAAAGCAGCAGCTATTGCGCTTGCTAAGTGGACAGGAGGCGCTGTTGCTGTCTCAGGTGAAACGGATTTAGTAACAGACGGCTCAATCATGGCTGTCTCCTATGGAGGCTCTCACTTTATGGAGAAAATTACGGGGGCAGGTTGTTCGTTAGGTGGAGTAGCAGCTGTCTACGCTACAGCAACATCACCATTCATTGCGGCACTTACCGCCACTACGGTGTACAATGTAGCCGGTAAACGGGCTGAACTTAAAGTGGATGGTCCAGGAAGTTTCCAAGTTCAGTTTATAGATGAATTATATAAAGCAACGGCGGAAGACATTGCGAACAATTCATTGGATATAGAGGAGGTTTCATTTTTATGAATACATTAGTTGCAGTAGCTATTGCGCCTTTTGGAGTAGGCGATGAATTGGCAGAGGAAGTCGCAGAAGTTGTGAAAGTGATTCGGGAGTCAGGATTACCAAATCGAACGACATCGATGTTTACGGAGATTGAGGGCGAATGGGACGAAGTAATGAAAGTAGTGAAAGAGGCGACATTTGTCCTTGCGGAGAAGGGAATTCGAACGGAAGTAGTGTTAAAAGCAGATATTCGACCAGGATATACAAATACGATCAATACGAAAGTAGATAAAGTAAATGATATTTTAGGAGGATAAAATGAGTATTGTAAAAAAACTTGATATTTCCAAATACTTAGTGATAGGTCCGGAAAATACGAAAGGTCGTCCAGTTGCCACAATTATTAAAGATGCGGTGAATGCAGGGTTTACTTGTATCCAAATTCGTTCCAAAGTTGCCTCTGCGAAGGAATTGATTCAGCTAACACGTCAAGCGGCAGAAGCCATTGAAGAAGCTGGAAAATCCAAAGAGGTTGCGCTCCTTGTAAATGACCGACTAGATATTGTTTTAGCTGCGAGAAAAGAAGGGATTAAAGTGGATGGTATTCATGTGGGACAAACAGATATACCAGTAGATGTTTGTCGTGAATATTTAGGTGAAGAGCTCATTGTCGGTTTATCAGCTCGGGCAGATGAATTATTTGAGTATATAAAAACAGCGGATGTTTCTCAACTTGATTATTTTGGTGTTGGACCATTACGCGAAACACAAACAAAACCTGATTGTGGACTTGGAAAAGATGGCAGGGTCATTACAAGAAGTTTTGATGATATCGCTAAAATCTCTGAGCTTAGTTCGATTCCGGTAGTCGTAGGCGGTGGTGTTAAGCTTGCTGATATACCTTCCCTTGCCCAAACAGGAGCGGATGGTTTCTTTGTTGTGTCAGCTGTGACGGAGGCTGATAATCCAAAACTAGAGGCAACAAAATTAGTGAATGCCTGGAACGATTATAAATCTAGGGAAAAGTGTTCGGTTAACTGAGTTATTAATATATGCCGATACTTGATGTTCTTAAAAGAAGACAAATGCCTATTTGGCGTTGTCTTCTTTTATGTTCCTTATTACAAATTAAGTGAGATAATATTTACATAATGGGAAATGTGAGGCTACCACAAGGAACTAAAAAAGATCTTATTAGTAGTTTAAATTACGAAAATCGCCGCATTACTACTTGCACTATTTTTATTGATTTATGTAAATAAATTTGTTGGAGAAGAGAGAAAATAAACTTAGTAAAGCAAAACTTCCACAGATAGTTTATAGGGGCATGTCTTTTTACAATGTCAACTTCTTCTCATTTTATATTGTTTACTAAAATTTTGACCCCAATATTTTTTGACAAACTAAATTGTCTGAGTGTATTGTCTTTGATAATAGGTTACTGAACATGATATAAGTGTAAAAGAAGTTTTTTACGATAAGTTTGATGTTTTATAGATAATGAGAGGATTTGAGTTTGAAGATGAAAGAAAATTTTTGGCTTGATTTACCGCGGCCATTTTTTGTACTTGCACCAATGGAAGATGTGACGGATGTTGTTTTTCGTCATGTCGTAAGTAAAGCAGGTAGACCGGATGTATTTTTTACGGAGTTTACAAATACGGAAAGCTATTGTCATCCAGAAGGAAAAAAAAGTGTGCGCGGGCGTTTGATTTTTACAGAGGACGAACAGCCAATTGTTGCACATATATGGGGGGATAAGCCCGAATATTTCCGTCAAATGAGTATTGGGATGGCCGAGTTAGGATTTAAAGGTATTGATATTAATATGGGTTGTCCTGTACCGAATGTTGCATCTAGAGGAAAGGGAAGTGGCCTTATACTTCGACCAGATGTAGCTGCTGAAATTATTCAAGCAGCAAAAGCAGGAGGACTTCCAGTAAGTGTGAAAACAAGACTTGGCTATACAGAAATAGATGAGTGGAAGGAATGGCTAACGCATATTTTTAAACAGGATATCGCTAATCTTTCCATCCATTTACGTACTAGAAAAGAAATGAGCGCTGTAGATGCCCATTGGGAACTAATTCCGGAAATTAAAAAGTTACGAGATGAAGTGGCACCAAATACGCTGCTCACAATCAATGGAGATATTCCTGATCGTCAAACAGGTCTGAAGCTCGTAGAACAATACGGTGTGGATGGCGTCATGATCGGTCGGGGGATTTTTAAAAATCCTTTCGCTTTCGAAAAAGAGCCGAAAGAGCATAGTAGTAAGGAGTACTTAGACCTTTTAAGATTGCAGTTAGA
Source organism: Ureibacillus sp. 179-F W5.1 NHS (assembly GCF_045369345.1). Classification (NCBI taxonomy): domain Bacteria; kingdom Bacillati; phylum Bacillota; class Bacilli; order Caryophanales; family Caryophanaceae; genus Ureibacillus; species Ureibacillus sp. 179-F W5.1 NHS. The sequence goes on from NZ_JBIQFG010000031.1 coordinate 4,570, forward strand.
TCTACATGATCAATATAAAGAAGAATTGCCACGTCCAGTGACAGGGCTTCATCGTTTCTTCAAAATTTATGTCAAAGGATTCCGTGGTGCAGGCGAACTCAGAAATCAATTAATGAACACAAAAACAACGGATGAAGTACGTGCATTACTTGATCATTTTGAAGCTAATAATATGGATTAATACTATATAAGGAAAAACAACAGTCTAACTGGCTGTTGTTTTTTTCTTTGAAAAGGGAAGTTTTATGTTAACTAAAATATAAATTAGGTTGACGTAATGATACTGTTTCAATATACTATTTCTAACATTGGTTATAGGGAGGTATATGATGACTGCTACTATCACTAGAACAAATAATCATTCACGCACTTTACGTATGGTACAAATTGCAATGTTTTCCGTATTGATGATGATTGGTGCCAACATTTCCTCATTTTTGATTATCGGTGGTGTACCAATAACCCTTCAGACATTCTTTGCGATACTAGCCGGAATTTTATTGGGTAGTCGCACAGGAGCTGTTGCTATGCTTTTTTATCTTTTTATTGGACTAGCTGGGTTACCAGTATTCGCCAAGTTTTCAGGTGGTATAGATTCACTCGTTACACCTACTTTTGGGTTTATTCTTTCATATGTTATCGTTGCTTTTATAGTTGGAGCAATCGTTCGGAAGTTTCCTACAACAAAAGGATTTGTAATTGCTTCATTGGCTGGAACTGCTATTAATTATTTCATAGGGACCAATTGGATGTATGCAGCATATAAGTTATGGTTTGAGGCACCGTCAAACTTTACTTATCAAATGGCATGGGCATGGATGATGGTACCATTACCAAAAGACATAATTTTAGCTATCTTTGCCGGAATATTCGGCTATCGACTAAAGCCAATTGTACAAAAGTATAAGAAATGATGTTAAGCAAAGATGTAAACAAAAGGGGAGGATCAAATGCATATTCATGGTCACAAAATAAAAGGGAAAGGCATTGACAAAGAAACACGATGTTTGCATTATCATTCTGAAATTGATCGAATTGCAATGAAATTTTACTGTTGTGATACATATTTTCCGTGCTTCTCCTGTCATGAAGAAGTAGGTTGCACCAATCCACAAGTTTGGCCGAAAAATCAATTTCACCAAAAGGCTGTGTTATGCGGGACATGTGGATATGAACTTACTATTAATGAATATTTATCTTGCAATTCTACATGTCCATCCTGCAAAAGTGCATTTAATCCAGGTTGTAACATTCATCAACATTTATATTTTGAAGTGTGAATATTGCCACACATACTTTGAAAATCTAGCAGACCAAGTTCCGTTTCATCATATGGAACTTGGTTTACTACGAAGAATCCCATTTTTCATAAGTGATTTTGTAACTTTGTCCTCTAAATGTTATTAATTGTTTCTCCATCATTTCAAGTGAATCATGTTATTCAGCAACTATTTAATAGGTAAAGATTCCTGAAAGAGTTCCTCTATTAGTTTGCAATTTGCCTATCTTTTATATGGGGTTTTATACTATTTATAATGGATGAACGAAGGTAAATGGTTTTCAAACAAATGAATAATGGAGAGGGGTGCTCTTATTATGACAAAGGGTAATAACAATCCTAAAGTGGATGAATTTCTAAATAAAGCTGAAAAATGGAAGGCTGAATTTGAAGAGTTAAGAGCGATTGTTCTTGAATGTGGGCTAACTGAGGAATTTAAGTGGATGCATCCTTGTTATACTTATAAGAAAAAGAATATTGTATTAATACACGGATTTAAAGAATATTGTGCATTGTTGTTCCACAAAGGCGCTCTATTAAAAGATAACCATGGGATTTTGATCCAACAAACAGAGAATGTACAAGCAGCCCGTCAGATTCGATTTACGGATGTCCAAGAGATTGTTGAGATGGAAAATATTATAAAAGAGTACATTCATGAAGCTATTGAAGTTGAAAAAGCTGGTTTGGAAGTGGAGTACAAAAAAGATACGGAATACGTCATTCCAGAAGAATTTCAAGTGAAATTAGATGAAAATTTCGACTTGAAAACTGCTTTTGAAGCACTAACTCCTGGGCGTCAAAGAGCATACATTTTTCACTTCTCCCAACCGAAACAATCGAAAACACGGGCGGCAAGGGTTGAAAAATATATCCCACAAATTTTGAATGGTAAAGGATTAAAGGATTGTACTTGTGGACTGTCTAAAAGAATGCCTAACTGTGATGGTTCCCACAAAGCTGTTCGTTAATCGAGTCTTCATTGCGTTCTTTCAACTCTTATTAAACAACGAATTCCTATTTTTGGAATTCGTTTTTATTTTTTTTAAATAAAAGTGAAACATTATATAAAGTTAAATCGTTATATTACTAATGTAAAAAGTGATAAGATACAAACATTTTATCGTAAAAAAAGTAAACAAAAAATGAATGTTTATTTGACAGAACACGTGTATTAGGTGTACTATATATTCCTGTGAATTGATTGGTAATATTACAGTTTACCAAATTCATCATTTAATGTAAAACTTAAATAACTTGAAAATAGTCTTATTTTTTTAGTCTATTTGACTAAAAGGAAGGTGTTCAAAATGGAAAGTTTAAATAATAAAAAAGAAGGCTTTTTAAACAAATTTTTTGGTCTTTATTTATTAGCTGTCCTTATGCTATGGATGAAAACATATATTACGCAAGTAACCCAATTCCATTTAGATGTTGATGGATTCCTGCAACAATTTCTATTGTTTATTAATCCATTAGGTTCAGCTATGTTGTTTCTTGGGTTTGCATTTGTCTTTAAAGGGCGTGGGAAATATACGTTACTCGTTGTGATGTACACGCTACTATCTATTCTTTTATACGCAAATGCGGTTTATTATCGATTTTTTAGTGACTTTATTACATTACCGACCATTTTCCAAACGCAAAACTTTGGAGATTTAGGTGGAAGTGTTGTTTCTTTATTAAAACCTTACGATATTTTATTCTTTGTTGATGTATTTTTATTAATTTACTTATGTTTATCTAAAAAAATACAAAAAGATTATAGTAGAGTAGGCTATAAAAAAGCTGTAACCGTAATAGCTTTTGTAGTCGGTTTATCAGTTATCAATTTAGGATTAGCTAACGTGGATCGTCCTCAATTATTAACGCGTGGTTTTGATCGAAACTACATTGTGAAATATTTAGGCATGTATAACTATACAATGTATGACGCTGCTGAAACAATTAAGGCGTCTTCACAAAGAGCGCTAGCTGATAGTGATGATATGACAGAAGTGATTAACTATACAAGATCGAACTATGCTGAACCGAACCCTGAATATTTTGGTGCAGCAAAAGGAATGAATGTAATCTATATTCACTTAGAGTCGATGCAAGACTTTTTAATGAACTATGAATTAAACGGTGAAGAAGTAACGCCATTTTTAAATTCATTAATTAAAGATCCAAATTCACTATATTTTGATAATTTCTACCATCAAACAGCTCAAGGTAAAACTTCCGATGCTGAATTTATGTTAGAAAACTCTTTATTTGGTTTACCACAAGGATCTGCCTTTATTACGAAAGGTCAAAATACGTATCAAGCAGCTCCAGCTATTTTAAAAGAGAATGGTTATACATCTGCAGTGTTCCATGGGAATAACGGAACTTTCTGGAACCGTAATGAGATTTATAAATCCTTCGGTTATGACCATTTCTTTGATGCAAATTACTATGACACAAGTTCTGAACAAGATATGGCAGAATACGGCTTGTTAGATAAACCGTTCTTTGAACAATCAACGGAACTTTTAAAATCTTTACCTGAACCTTTCTATACGAAGTTTATAACGGTTGGGAACCATTATCCTTATAAAATGGACCAAGAGTTAACAACGATTGGGAAAGCAACTACTGGCGACCCGAGTGTAGATAATTACTTCCAAACGGCTCGTTATGCAGATGAAGCGATTGAACAGTTCTTTACACAATTAAAAGAATCAGGTTTATATGATAACAGTATGATCGTTCTTTATGGGGACCATTATGGTATTTCAGAAAATCATAATCGAGCGATGGAACAAATTATCGGAAAAGAAGTAACGCCTTATGAAAGTGCTAATTTACAACAAGTACCTTTGATTATTCACGTCCCAGGAATGGAAGGTGGAGTGAATCATACTTACGGAGGTCAAATGGACCTTCTTCCAACTTTGTTACACTTACTTGGAATTGATTCACAAAATTACGTTCAATTTGGTACTGATTTATTATCAAAAGAACACAATGAACTAGTACCGTTCAGAAATGGTGACTTTGTCAGCCCAACCATTTACTCAATTGATGATAAATTATATGACGCAAAAACTGGTTTACCATTAGATGATGCTGATGATAGTCTATTGGAAAAAGCAAATGAGTTTGAAAAAGAAGTAGAGTATAAACTACAATTATCTGATAAAGTCGTAAATGGTGATTTATTGAGATTCTATACACCAATAGGATTTACACCAGTTGATCCATCTCAGTACAATTACAATAAAGTAACGACAGAAGAAACAGATGAATATTAAAAAACGAAAACGGATTCCGATTATGGAATCCGTTTTTTTTTTGTACATAAAAGTAGAGAACTAGAAGGTAATCGGGGATAAATTAGTACAGTTAAATTATGGTAAAATACTTACTGAATATAGTATAATGACATTAATTTACTTTTTAGTATGTTACTTTAAAAACAATCATTTATTTTAACAGATAGATTAATAGTGGGAAAGGAAATAACTATGGCTAAGAAAATTGCTGTTGATATATCGAAATTGGAACATGCCTCACAAGTTCTTAATACCCATGCGGTAAGCTACGAGTTACTTTACAAACAACTAATAAGCACAGCTATTTTGAATGGAACAGCTTGGCAAGGGATTGATAACTTAGAATATGTAAAGAAATTAACAAGATTATCAGGTGACTTCCAAAAGAATGTAAAAATAATAGAAGACTTTTCGAAGTCTATAAAAAAGAGTGCAAAAATATATCGAGAAACGCAAAGTAATATTATCAATGATGCAAAAAGATTAACAAACTAAGGAATGTTTGAACATAAGGTAAGGTGAAAAGAATGGGGATCAATGTGGGAGAAGCCGTTAGACAGGCTAATAAACTAGAAAATTATGCAGATAATTTAAGAGTAGCGAACAACAGTTTAGAAAGCCTCCAGTCAACGTTGAATAGTGCTTGGCAGGCAGATGAAATGGTTTATGTAAATCGTGCCATTAACGAAATCAATAAAGATTTATTAAATATAGTAAATCAACTCAATAAGGTAGAATCACAAATTGTCTCAACGGCATATGAAATTAAACGTGAAGAGGAAAGGGAAAAGGCGGAAAGGGAAGCAGCAGAAAGAGCGAAGGAAGAAGCGGCTAGAAAAAGATAAATAAAATGGAATTTCTAATCACGGTTAGAATTAAAATATGAAACTTTTTAATGAAAGAATGGGTTTAGTGGAGGACATTCATGTCAAAGATAAAAGTTGATATCGATAGAGTTAATGATTTGACCCCTAGCTTTTCACAAGTTACGACGAAAGTATCGAATACTACAGACAATGTTGCATCCATCCGATCTCAAATCGATTACCGTATTAAAGCACGACACGGAATCGGGGATCAATTGTACAAAATATCGAATGAATTACAAACGATTGAAAAGAATATGCAAAAGTTAGTATCCTTCCTTCAAAATTCGATGGATAAGTATGCAGAGGCTGAACAGAAAATTGCTAGGCAAGTACCTGAATTACCTAATATGATAGGGAAAAATAACAAAAGTATTGATGAAAATGATAGTATGAAAGTAACCGACGCCCAATCAAATACAAGTGAATCAGATGAATCTAATCCATTTATTGAAACGTGGAATAGCTTTAAAGAGATTGGGAAGGATTTTTTCGACGGACTTGAAGAACGTGGTGAAAAGGCGTTGGATTCCCCTTATGATTTCTTTAATTATCTCTCAATAGGAGCGTTAGACGGTCTGAATTCAGGGTTGAAAAGTCGAAATGAAAAGAAGTTCGACTCTACATATGACTTCTTCAATTATTTGACCCTTGGTTTCACTGATACAGCAAAAGAAGCTATTTTACCAGAAGATCCATTTTCAAAAGAACATTGGTTAAATAGTTTAGGAGTGGTTACAACAGTTGCTGGTTTAAAAGGTGCTACTCCGAAAACGGGAAGCCTTAAAAATGGTAATGATATAAAAGTTTCAACAAACAAGACTTCAGGGAGTGTCCAAGCAGGAATCGAGGATCTTTCCATTGATAAATATCTAAATCAAATAAAAAATAATATTCAAGAGCTAACAAATGTTGCAGGGAATGGACTCAACATGATGCCCGCAACCGGTGTTGCAACTGGTGCAGGAGTTACAATGATGAAGGGGCTAGATAATTTTCAAGGCCCTCCTAAAACTGCCATTAAAACAGAAAATATTGGCGATTCTACAAAGCCAGTTGATAAAGTTGATGAGGGAAATATTAAGGGTACGGGTGAATCTACTAAAAATGTAGATAAAATTGATTATGGAGCTTATTTGAAGAAAAATAAAGGTGATCCCCCAAGTGATATGTACGATCCTCATGCTCATCATATTGTATTTAAAAAAGGAAATGGAAAAGCTCAAAAAGAACTAGTAAAAGAAGGTCAAGACATATTAAGAGAATATGACATTGACCCAATTATTGGGCTTGAAAACCTAGTATGGGCTCCGAATAGAGTTAAGGGTCAGCATAGTATTGAAGCACTTAGAAATGTTGTAGATAATATTAAAAAAGTAAGGGATGCAGGTGGAGACAGAGAAGATATGGTAGAAATGCTTGAAAAACTCGGTGATATTGCCAAAAGAAGGAGATGATTTGGAAATGGATAGTAAACAGATTGCAAAAGACATTCGAACAGCTATAAAAAAAGGCGATTCGGATAAGATCGTTGAATTAATCGGCACTAATAAAGAATATCTAAATATGATGACCCCTTTTGGAACGTGGCTTCATGTCGCAGCTTCTAGAGGGGAGTTAGATATAGTAAAAAAACTAATAGAACTTGGTGTTAATATTAATACGCCTGGAGGGGTGTATGGTGGTGGGGCGTTGAATGAAGCTGCAACTGCAGGGCATATAGAAATAGTAAAATATTTATTATCTTGTGGAGCTCATATGGATGTAAGTGAGCCTGAGAGGAATCCTTTATTTGGTGCAATTAGTAATGGGCATGTCGATATTGTAAAATTATTAATAGAAAGTGGTATCGATACGAAAGTTAAATATAATGGTGAGACAATGAAAGAAATGGACGCATTAGCTTTTGCAAAAGAGCAAGGGCAAGAGGAAATCATAATGCTGTTAGAACATCATTATGGTTCGTCTGTTACTACAACAATGGACGATATTAATAAAGATCATCATATAGAGATATTAGAGCATATCGCAAAATACTTTGGTCCTGTAAAAAATACTATAAGTGAAACTATTCCTGGCAGTAGAGTATCAGTCAATATCCACATAATTCCACCGTCAATGGATAAAGATTTCTTAACGCTTATAACCACTGGTATGAGTGATCAACCTATGGATTATTCTAACGAAGAAGATGTATTTAAATATGCCGAATTGTTACTAAAATTACCTTCAAATTGGTTAGTTGAGAAAGACCACATTAAGGATCAAAACCATTATTGGCCTCTTGGTTGGCTGCGGAAAATTGCACATATTCCTCATATTTATGATGGGTGGTTAGATGAAGGTGTTATTCTTCCAAATGGAGAGCCTCCTCAACCATTTGCAACAAACACAAAATTATCATGTTTTATGGTATGTAAACCTCAAGAACTCGGACTAGAAACCGTTCTTACTAATCAGGGGAAAATTAACATTTATACAATAGTTCCAATTTATGAAGAAGAAAGAGAACTTGCAATGGTAAAAGGTTTTGAGTATCTATTAATGCGATTGAAGGATAAAGGAATCACAGACGTTTTGGATATACACCGGGTAAATGTTGGTATGTTGTAGCAGTAAATATAACAATTTAATTGAAGGCAACTAGCACAATAGCTGGTTGCTTTTTATTTTATAAAATTTTATTTGGTACATTCTGCTCCTCAACTGCATATAGTTTTTTAAGTTCATTAATCCTTTTTTTAGGTGGGTTCCACAATTAGCTCCCACTTACATTTATTTTTTTATAATTCATACTTTACCAATCGGTTTTTATGTATTATAGTTAATAATTGTTCATTATAATTCTAAAACTTTTTAAGGAGGAAACGATTTTGAATACGTTTTTGGTAATCGTTAATATCGCTATTTTAATAGCAATCATTGTCGGTTTATATATAATGCAAAAGAAACACGTGAAATTTTCAAAACGTGTTTTTGCAGGGCTTGGTTTAGGTATCGTATTTGGTTTCATTATGAATCTGATTTATGGTACAACATCAGAGGTCACTTCAACGACAATCCAATGGTTTAACATTGTTGGTTCTGGTTATGTTGGGTTATTACAAATGGTTGTCATGCCATTAGTATTTATCTCAATTATTGGAGCATTTACAAAAGTAAGTCTTTCAAAAAATCTAGGTAAAATTAGTGCTTACGGTATCGGGATTTTATTACTGACAACTGGGATTGCAGCGGCAGTCGGCATTGGTTCTGCCATTGGCTTTGGTTTAGAAGGGATTGAATTACAAGCAGGAGATGCGGAAAATGCACGTAATGCGGAATTGACAGAACGTGTGGCAACGGTTGAAGATATGACAATTCCTGAACAAATTCTTTCTTTCATTCCAACTAATCCGTTTGCAGATTTAGCTGGATCTCGTTCAACATCAACAATTGCTGTTGTTATTTTTGCATCATTTATTGGGATTGCATACTTAGGGATTAAACGTAAGCAACCAGAACAAGCTGAGTTGTTCAAAAAAATTGTGGATGCTTTTTACGCTATCATTATGCGTGTTGTTACTTTAATTTTACGTATTACTCCGTACGGGGTATTAGCTTTAATGGCAAAAGTCGCTGCGACAAGTGATTTTGAAGCGATTGTGAATTTAGGTAAATTCGTTATTGCTTCCTATGTAGCACTTATTGTTATGTTCTTAATACACTTAATCTTTATTAGTCTAGCAAAATTAAGTCCAAAAACTTATGTGAAAAAAGGGTTACCTGCTTTAACTTTTGCATTTACATCTCGTTCAAGCGCTGGTACATTACCTCTTAATATTAAAACACAAACGGATGGGTACGGTGTATCGGAAGGGGTAGCGAACTTTGTTGGGCCATTCAGTTTAACAATCGGACAAAACGGATGTGCAGGGATTTATCCTGCCATGTTAGCCGTAATGGTCGCACCAACTGTCGGCATTAATCCATTAGATCCAAGTTTTATCATTACTTTAATCGCAGTTGTTATCATCAGTTCATTTGGTGTAGCAGGTGTAGGTGGTGGAGCAACATTTGCTTCATTAATCGTACTTTCTGTATTGAACCTTCCTGTAGCGATCGTCGGTTTATTAATTTCTGTTGAACCGCTGATTGATATGGGCCGTACAGCATTAAACGTAAGTGGAAGTATGACATCTGGTATTTTAACAAGTAAAATAACAGGCGAATTTGATGAAAAAGTATATAACAATAAAGCTGGATTAGATGAAGCAGTTGAATCTTAATTTGAAGACTATTAATCTAGTATGAAAATCAGTAAAAAAGCGAGTTCCTCTATAGGAATTCGCTTTTTTGTGTTGTGCAACGTAAGTTTGTGAATAAATTAGTTCTTTTTATTTAGATTATGATTCTTTTGTTTTATTAAAATTAAATGAAAACTAATCAAATGGGTAAAAAGGCACGTGAAAATATACACATTACCGAATTATAATAAAAAATAACAGTTAACAAAAATTTCTTAAATTTTAATAAAAAGGAGATGTACTATGTCAAAAACATTAAACAGTCTTTGGATTTTGCTTTTACTCATTCCCAATGCACTATTATTGGGTAGTTTATTGACTCAACCAATCAATATTTTAGTTATTGCTTCCATTTTAACTTCTATTATTCTCTTATTGATTCTTCGAACGCAGATGAAAGGCATCGCTAAACAGAGTGAAACTCAAATAGAAGAACCAAATGATTCGTCTAAAGTAAAATCCATTAACTCAACTGAACCTGAAGCAATGGAATTAATGGAAGCGCTATTACCTAACCTCGAAAATTTCCAATCTAAACTGGCAGAGCTCGCAGTTTACGCTGAAAGATCTGAGATGGGTGCGTTAAAACAGGCAGAAAATGTTGAAAATAATACGAAAACGATGTTAGAAATTTCAAGCGGTATTGAGCAAATTGCAAAAAGCGCCCAAATTGTAGCGAGCACATCCCAGGAAACGAACGAGACAAGCTCTCAAGGGTATGAATCACTGGAAGTTGTAACAGCTCAAATGAATGCTATCAATAAGTCGGTAAATAACTTATCTCAAGTAATCAGTGATTTATCCCGATACTCAAAAGAAATTGGTAATATTGTTGGAACGATTACCGATATTTCCAACCAAACGAATTTACTAGCATTAAATGCAGCGATTGAAGCAGCAAGAGCTGGGGAACATGGTAAAGGCTTTGCAGTCGTAGCAGATGAAGTAAGAAAATTATCAGAAGAAGTGAAAGATTCGTCCAATGAAATTTCAAAAATCGTCTCTTCTATACAAGATACGATTGATCAATCCGTTTCTTATATGAATGAAGGGCAAGATACAGTCATGAATGGAATTACTGTCGTTTCAGATGTAAAAGAGAAATTTAGTTTAATTCAAGGAAAAATTACAGCAGTGTCTGATCAAATTAATGAAGTTTCAGCTGCAGTACAACAACTATCGGCAGGATCAGAGGAAATTACAAATAACGTGGAGATAACAAAACAATTCCAAGAATCTGGTGTCGCTGTCATCCAGAAACTAAATCGCCTTATTAAAGAAATGACGAAAGATGTAGAGCAGTTCAATTTTGCAACAAAAGATATGGTTAAGCATTAATAGTGAGAAGGAGGATGTTTTCGTGAATAATAGGGAATTGATTAATTGCGCAAATCAAAGTAAGTTTTATCAACAGAAACTTTTACATGTTAACACGGAACTATGGGAGTCCATTCCGTTTACAACGAAAAAAGAATTAAGAGAAGTAGATGAATATGACTTATTAGGTGTAGATCGTTCGCAAATTGCTACTTATCATGAAACAAGTGGAACATCTGGTAAACCATCTCCTAGCTGGTTTTCACATAACGATACTTTACAAGAGGCAAAATTATTAATGGACTCAGACTTGCAATTATCGGAAAACGATCTTATTTTAAATCGTTTCCCATTTGCTATTGCATTACCAGCATTTATCCTTTATTGGACAGCAAGGGAAGCAAAGGCTGGGTTTATTTCAGCTGATCAATGGAATTTAGCTGCTCCAATATCCCGCGTAGTCGAAATTTTACAAAAAACAAAACCTTCGATTCTCGCAATTGGTTCCAACGAAGCGATTAGACTTTATCACGTGGCGAAGGCAATGGGTGTTCAATTTCCTTTAGCAAATTTACGTGCATTAATCGTAGCGGGAGAATTAGTTTCACCATCTAGAAGAAAATATATTGAACAATTATTCGGAGTACCTGTACATATGCTGTTCGGTAGTACAGAAACGGGTTCCTTGTTCCTTTCTTGTAAAGAAGGTCATTTCCATTTAACCCATCCAAAAGTAAAATTTGAAGTGGTTGATGAACAAGGTCAAGTATTACCTTTCAATGAAAAAGGTTATTGTGTTCTATCAACAGCACGAGAAGGAATGCCACTTTTACGTTACTTTAATGAAGATATAATCGAAATTCAAGAAGACCATACTTGCAGTTGTGGTAATGAAACTCCTGTACTGATTCATTATGGAAGGGAAATTGAAAGTATAACGGTTCATGGAAATACATTTAGCTTTTACGATATACAGGAAGCTATCTATACGTTAAATGAAATTCCTTTCCAATGGCAACTTCAGCAAATTGATCAAACCGTGACGTTCTTCTTGCAATATACGAAAATTGTAGATGTATCGAGTATTTCGAAAGAGCTTTCTGACAAACTAGGATTGGAAGTTCTAGTGGAATTAAGCGAGCTTTATCCGATTGAAAACTATATTCAAAAGCCGAAACATACGAAAACAACGTATATTGAAAAAATCTGTACAGATCTTTTAGCGGCGGAATAATATTCTTAAGGGCATGTTTTGAACAATTCGTTCATCCCATGCTCTTTTATTTTGGGGATATAGCCATTGTAGTTTTCGTACAACTGTACTAAAATTTAAACATGAGTACAAAAAATAATTCCAATAATAAAAAAGAAAAGTCTTTTATCGAGAAAGCTCGTAGAAATCAAATTGTGGAATGTGCGATTGAAACGATTGCAGAACTTGGTTATGCCCAAGCATCGGTAAGCAAAATTGCAAAACGGGCAAATATTAGTAAAGGGGTTATTACCTATCACTTTGCTAGTAAGGAAGAGTTATTAGAGCAAGTCGTCATTGATTATTACAATGCTTGTTTAGCCTATATTAATCCACAATTTGATTCTCACCTCTCTCCAAAAGAAATGTTATCGAAATACATTGAGGCAAATTTACATTTTATAAGTAAAAATGGAAAGCATGTATTTGCTGTCATTGAAATTGTGGCTAACGAGCGAACGGAAGATGGAAAACTACGCTTTGTAGGCGAATTGGATGAAAGAATTTTTCAACCAATTGAAAAGATTCTATTTTTAGGAATGGAGGATGGCACTTTCCGGGAGTTTACGCCTTTCTCAGCTAGAGTGATGGCAGTAACGATTCGAAACGTTATTGACGGATTTTGTATTGAGTTAATGAGAAACCCTGAAACTAACATTAATGACTATGTAAATGAGTTCGTTAAAATATTTGAATTGGCAACACGAAGTTAAATAGGAGAGGGTAGATGGGCGTGAATTTCTATGAGGTGACTTGTTTAAGTTGCAAACAAAAATATAAAGTATATGAAGGATCTAAGCAATATAAAGACGTTAAAGAAAGAAAAAGCAACTTATTTTGCTGCGAAGATTGTGGCCATAAAATCCGGATGGAAGCTATTAAAAACTTTTTAAATAAAATGAGGTAAGTTAATTGAGGTGATGAAGTATGAATGTCGTTGCAATAAATGAACTGTCTAAAGAAAAAGTAATCGAATTTTTTAAAGAACATTGGGGAAGTCCTCAAATGGTCATTTCAACAGGAATTTATGATTGTAGTACATTAGACGGCTTCGCGGTTTTAAAAGAAGATAAAATTATCGGTTTAATCACTTATGATATACAAAACGGTGAGTGTGAGATTATCTCATTAGATAGTGTCGAAGAAGGGAAAGGAATAGGTTCCGCCCTAGTTCAAGAAGTAGAACGACTTGCTTTGAATAAAAATTGTAACGTCCTTAAGCTCGTTACAACGAATGATAATTTATTAGCTTTAAAGTTTTATCAAAAGCGCGGATTTATTTTATCTCAAATTTTCAATAATGCCGTAGAGAAGGCAAGAAAACTGAAACCTGAGATTCCCCTTATAGGAAATGACGGCATTCCTATTCGAGATGAAATTGAACTGAAGAAATTTTTGAATGGTTCTTCATTATGAATAGGGGCATAAGCAATTGAATATTCAACGAATAAGAATTATCTTAATATTTTCAGCTTTATGTATTATTTTACTAATTGGCATTTTAGTGAAGAAGGATATTACAAAAGATACGGATTTTAATCCAATGATAACGACGGCTATGGAAACAGTAAAGGTAGACTACAATACTCCTTTAACTAAGTTAGATAAGTCTGTTACAACGTTAGAAGAATACAGAGGTAAGGTTCTAATTATTAATTTTTGGGCATCTTGGTGTGGACCGTGTCAACAAGAGGCACCTCATTTAAAAGCATTTTATGACAATATGCCTGATAATGTTGAGCTATTAGCAATCAATATCACTTCATCTGAGATTCGTAAAAATATCGAGAAATTTATAGATTTATACGATTTAAAATTCCCAATCTTTTTAGACCTAGACAAGTCCCTTGAGAAATCCTTTAAGGTACTCACTTATCCAACAACTATTATTGTGGATGCAAATGGAATATTGAAGTATACAATAAAAGGACCAATAAATGAAAAACAATTAAAAAAACTTGTTACAAATCTTTAGTTGAAATTTATGTTCCTATTGACTGATTTGAATAGATAGATAAAAGTTACCCAAACTACTTTAAAACAGTATTTGGAGGAACACGATGACAAACGAAAAACAACCAAAACGAGACAATCGCTTTAATAATGTGGAACGTCTTCATGACATGATCGAAAACACCGAAAGAAAACTTCATGAAGCAGAAGTGAGTATGGAATTTGCAAGTCCAGAAGAACGGGAAATGTTGAAACAAAAAAATGAGCGCCGTAAACAATCGATTGAAGCGATGAATGCAGAAATGAAGGAAGAAATGGAAGCTCGTAAAAAAGGTAAGATATAGAGGAGGAATTCTGGGAAAGTTATTCATTTTTTTAAAAAGAATTTAAGGGAAAATACCCTCTAAAGTGATTGTTAAACATTTTAGAGGGTATTTAATTTATAAAGAATAGATGATTTATCTTCATTCTTATTAATTATTCTTTTTTGTAGTAGATTGGTTAACGAAACCGTCGACTTGCGATTTTAAATCTTCTACTAGTTCTTTTAGTGATTGTTTTTGTTCATCTGTTAATTTACTTTTAGTGTTCTCTAGATTAACACCATTTTTTCGGAGAACTTCACTAACTAGTAGGTCAACAACTTTGTTAGGAATTGCATTTGGATCCTTCATACGTATCACTCCTTAACATTAAGTAGCTCTAAATAGCATATGCAACGATTAGTTAAGAGGAAACGAAAGATTATTAGTTCCTCTTCGTGTTTTTCATAAAATTTAAGTATTATCCAAAAAACTTATGGTAAATTTTGATGCAAAAAATAATATCCCACGCAACATAAATGATTCGTATGTTACGTGGAAAAACTTCTCTCCCCATAAAAAATCGACTAATAAATAGGTTCCGATGATCATAAAATTGCCTATTTTGTTGTTGGGAAATGTTTTGTTTAGTACATAACCTAGTGATTAGCTTTAGGATATATTTAGAAGATTTCTCATGAGTTTTATATATTTCTATTTATCCGAGCTATTTTAGTGTCAATACTATAAGATATCTAATTTAGCAACAAGCGCTAGAAGAATTTGTAGCATTGCTTGGATATTCACTGATACATCAGTGTCAGTTGTGTTCACTGTAACATTTTTAGATGTTTCGATAATCGTTTTTTGAGTATTGCGTTGTTTTGTTTTCATGAACTGCAATAGATCTTGTGTAACAGCATTGCCTTGATCATCGTCACCGATTGTAATACTAATTACAATAGCAATTGCTGCTTGGATAGCTAGTTGTAAAGATATTGCAACTTGAGTATCTGTTGTATTAACATTAACACCTTCTGAATCCTTTACAATAATCCATTCAAAAGATTGTTGTGTCGTATTCATGACTTGATCGGCATTTTGCGCTGTATCGGAATCGATATTGCTGCTGTTATCGTCACAATGATCTAATGCTCTCCACTTTTTTTCTCCCATTCTTCTCACCTCTTTCACCCTAAAATTTAAAGATTAAAGAACATCTAATTTCACTACTAGTGATACAAGCACTTGTAACAATGCTTGAATATTCACAGAAAGGTCTGTATCAGATGTTGTAATCGAAACATCTTTAGAATTTTCGATGTAAACTTTTTGTTTGTTTGTCTGTTCACTATCTAACTTCTGGAAGAGTTCTTGCGCTACAGCTCGACCTTCTATAGAATCACCAAGAGAAATGCTGATTACTAAAGCAATTGCAAGTTGTAAACCAACTTGAAGAGAAATTGCGGCTTGTGTATCATTTGTATCAACTGTAATGTTGCAGGAATCTTTAATCCAGATTAATTCGTCAGAAGTTTGTTCTACTAACATAACTTGATCAAAATTTTGTGCAACTGTAGCGTTTGGAAGTGTGCTTCCCATCATCATTTCATTGTTAAAATTGAACCCGTTGTTACAGCTGCTGCTACTACTACTGCTACTGCTACTACTACTGCTACTGCTACTACTGCTGCTACTCTCCTCCATCGAATGATTAGGGGAACTGCATCGTCTACAGCGATGTCTATCCTCAAAATTTTTCTGACTACAATTTGAACATCTCCAACGTTTCACCTAATATTCTCCTCCTTTCCTGAAAAATCACCAAGTTTCTCCACTTGACACTAATAGAATATGGACTTATAAAAATTTGATATAGTTGATTATCTTATATTTGAAAAAAACTTTATGAATTAATAGGAAGAAAGCCTATTTTGATTTGGGAAGGGAAATATTTTAGACATTTTTACTTGGAAAAATTGAAATGAACGGGAAAGGGGAAATCTATTCTTTCCATTGTATTCAGCGTAACTACTAAACGTCTCATGCAATCACACAATGACAAAGAAATAATTTATTAATGAAACATTTTTTTAAATAAAAAAGGATTCGTCCTAATTCAAGAACTAATCCACGAATAACTGGACTATGTAAATAAAAAGTCAACTAATGATAGGTAGTTGACTTTGAATGGGAACTTTCCTTTTGAATAAAGAGGGTTTTTGTTTAAAGGGGGATATTAGGTATACGAAAGAGTTGGTTAGCAGGGAAAAGTACTAAAGGTCGCCTTGTTTTAAAAGGGTGTAAATTTGACTTGTTTCTTTCTCTGGAAAAATACCAAGGTCTTCACATAATGATTGTTTAAATGATTCATATAAATGAAGAGCATCTGCACGCATACCCAGGCGAATATAGACCTTCATTAACCGAACTACTGCGGATTCTGAATAAGGATTAAACTGCAGAATTTTTTGAAGCACAGTAATGTATTTAGTATCTAAATGTTCTTGTTCGTAGTAATCAGCTAAACTGTAAAGGGTGGAAATAAATTTCCCTGAAAGTTCATTCGCTTTTACCCGTGCCCACTCTTACCCTTCTTCCTCTAAATATTCTCCATTATATAAAAGAATATTCCTTTCAATAGTATCTATATTTTTTGAAGAAACAACAGTTGGCATATGTTCAAAAACGACCGCATCACACCAGGCTTGTTCCAGATGAAGCGTATAGTGCTGTCCGGCAAAAGACAGAGTGTGATTTGGATGGAAAGATTCAAGCATTTTTCTTATGTATGAAATACATGTGTGAAGATGTATTTTTGCTTTTTTATAGTCGTGGTTTTCCCATAGTTTGTCGATTAATAAATCTCTGTGAATGGGTGTATCTAAATGCATTAAGAAAAAAGCGAATAATTCCTTTATTTTAGCTGACTTCCAAAGAACCGGTTCGCCATTGAAAGATAAAGATAGTTGCTTAAAACATCGGATTTCCAAGGATGGGAGAGTGGAATGATCCATTGATTCACTAAGATGTTCTTCTTCCAGTCGTTCATGAATACGATTAATCGTTTTATTAAGTCTTTCTTTTAATACGGGTTTTAATAAATAATCCGTTGTTTCAAGTTCAAAAGCTTGTATGGCATAGTCACGATGTGCCGTAACAAACACTACTTGAACAGTAGGATTTTCTTCATGGATTAAGGCGGCTAAATCCATTCCGCTAATACCCGGCATTTGAATATCTAAAAAAGCCGTATTAAAAGATATGTTTTTTAAATCTGAAATTAAAGTATAAGCATCTGTATAAGCGCCGATTATTTCAACCCCAATATCTGCTAGCCGTTTTTTCATAAGTTCAATTGAAAGCGGCTCATCATCTGCTATAATAGCGCGAATCATCTTGTTCTCACCCCGATTTTTTCTATATATTTCTTATTTTAAGAGAAAAGAAAGAATTTTGTAAGATGTAACAGCTAGAATATGAAGATATTGTAATAAAAGTAGGGGGAACGATATGGATAGGGTCTATTTACATCCTATTGAATTGATTGGTGATGAAGTAGAAGCAGATAGATGGAAATATTTAGCCTTACATCATGAACTAACAGAGTTGCCAAATAGACAAATGCTTTATATGTCGATTGAAGCTTATATGCAAATGGCCCAAGAAAGTAAAACAAATCTTGCAGTCGTATTTGTTGATTTAAATAAGTTTAAAAAAATTAATGATATATTCGGACATTTTGTAGGGGATGCCATTTTAAAAGATGTTGCAGCACGTCTTTTGACATTATCGAACAATGGGATACATGCTTTTCATTTTAGTGGAGATGAATTTGTTCTTATTATTGAACAAGCAGATTATTTAGATGAAAAGATCAAACAATTAATAGAAGTATTTGACACCCCTTTTTCTGTTGAAAATAATCAATTACATTTAGGCGCAAGTATAGGAATAAGCTTGTTTCCGGAACATAGTCAAAATGCCAATGAATTAATTGAGTATGCAGATCGTGCAATGTATAGAGCGAAGTCAAAATCCACAATAGAAAAAATGTATAGTCTTTACGATGGCAAATAAAAGAATGGAAACTATTCAATATAGTAATTTTGTAAGAGTTTTGTAAGGACTTTAGTCGGCCAACGTAATGACCGGCATATTGGAAACGGTTATCTTTACTGTTACAATATGTTGAGATGAGTAACGAAAATAAAGTTTTTTCTAGCAAAATATCGATATGAATGATAGATATTTATCATGAATCGAAATTGTTGAATAGAATCTATCGATTGACAGTTTTTCTTTTAAATGGGAAGTAACTTATTGTATTGGAGTAAATAAACGAATGAAAAGTAAGAAAAAATGGCTGATAATCCTTAGTTTTATCATACTTTTAACAAGTTTTCGATTAGCTTGGTTGTTTTATTATAACGATCCCGATCGACCAAAGGCTGAGGATGGTGTTTTAGATATAAGATCAGCCGATTTAATGAGTGAAGTAATGCCAGTAAACGGAGAATGGGCTTTTTATCCAGATAAGTTTGTAAATCCAAATCAACTTTCAGATGAAGGAGATGCTACACCAATCCGTGTACCATCGGATTGGAGAAGTGTCGACCAAAATGAACAGGAAAGTTCGTTTGGACATGGAACATATCATTTGCGAATCATTACTAATCCTAATGATTCAAATATGTATCGGCTTCGGTTTATGGGAATTAGTACTGCATCTCGAGTTTATATAAATGGTGAAGAAGTGGGTGAACTCGGAAAAGTAGGTGCGAATAAAGCTACCTCTGAGCCTAATGAAATGCCATTTTCAGTTAACGCTCAACCAGCTGCGGGTAAAATTGATATCGTAATACAAGTCTCTAATTTTGATCATATAAAACGGGGAGGAATTGGACGTACCATTTATTTTGGTGGAGTTAATGCAGTTGAAGCCCATGAGCATTTTAGTATGGGGTTACAATTGATTGGCTTTGCGGTTCTGTTTTTCCACGGAATTTATATTTTAGTTCTTTATTTATTTGTTTTTAAACAAAAAAAGCTACTTTTATTTGCTGGTGCAGTGTTCAGCATGGCCGTTTCTATCATATTCGATGATGATCAACTCATTCGTGTAATTTGGCCAGAAATTGGTTTTGAAGAAAGAATAAAACTTACTCTTTTATTTTATGCTTCGGCTTACATATTAAGTGTATTTTATTTAAAAACTCTTGTGAAGGATCAGTTTAATCGAACATTTAAATTATTTAGTGCAGTTTCTATTTTTTACATAATCGCTATACTTTGCTTAGACTATAATGAGTTTAATTACATTTTATCGCCTATTTATTCGATATTAATGCTTACACCGGCCGTTTTAATTCCATTAATTTTCAATAAAAAAATCTCTATTAAGACACCATATTCTATTTATTTAGTATTTACAGTGATTGCCATTTCATCTAGTACATTTTGGGGTTCTATTAAAGGTCGAGTATTAGAAATAGGTATTCCGTTTTATCCATTTGACTTACTAATTGCTGTCGTGTGCTTTGCATTGTACTGGTTTAAAACTTTTTATCACACATCCGAGGAAAGAAAAGAACTCAATGAAAAACTCCAACGGGATGATAAACGAAAAGACGATTTCTTAGTGAATACGTCTCATGAACTTCGAAATCCGTTACATGCGATGATGAACATCGCTCAAACATTATTACGGGAACCGTTGCCAGAAGATACAAAAGAACGGGTAAGAATGATGGAATCCGTTGCACGAAACATGTCTCATACGTTAAATGACCTAACGGATCTTTCTACCCTTAAGGAAGGAAAAGTTCATTTAACTCTACAGCCTGTCCATTTGCACGGGATTGTCGAATATGTTTTTAACTTGCTAAAGTATTCAAAAGAAGGAAGACCTGTTGAATTGATTAATGATATTCCATCTTCTTTCCCAACTGTAAAGGCGGATGAAAACAGAACGATTCAAATTGTCTTTAATCTTGTTCAAAATGCATTAAAGTTTACGGAAGATGGCTTAATTGCCGTATCAGCAGAAGAGAAAGATGGTAAGGCGATTATTACGATAAAAGATACAGGAATTGGAATGGATGAGGAATTGCAAAAACGGATCTTCCAACCGTATGAACAGGCGGATTCAAGCATTACTTCTTCAAGGGGAGGACTTGGGCTTGGTTTAAGCATTTGTGCCCAGTTAGTCGAGTTACATGGAGGAGAAATATTTGTTACATCTTCTCCTGGAGTAGGTTCTTCCTTTTCGTTCTCCTTACCAATTAGTCATGAACAAGGTGAGCGTCAAATTATCTTTAATGAAGGAATACCTGATATAGTTCAAGAGCACCAAGATGCTCTGGAAAGTGATGTTCATGTGTTACTAGTAGATGATGACCCAGTCAACTTAAAGGTTGTCAGTAGCATATTAGAGAAGGAAGGTTATTCCGTCAAGGCATGCCTTGGTGCAGAAGAAGCGTTACAACAGCTATATAGCGAAAAATGGAGTATTGTAGTATCGGATGTCATGATGCCAAAAATGTCTGGATACGAATTGACTTCAAGAATAAGGGAAGTTTTTTCTATGTTAGAATTGCCCGTATTACTTTTAACTGCTAGAAGTCGTGTAGAAGACATACAAGCTGGTTTCCAAGCGGGGGCAAATGATTATGTGAAGAAGCCGGTTGAACAGGCAGAACTACTTGCTAGAGTATCATCTCTAATTCAGCTGAAAACATCCTTATATAAACAGACACAGACGGAAGCGGCTCTGCTCCAAGCTCAAATACAGCCCCATTTCTTGTTTAATACACTAAATGCCATTATTGCTTTAAGTGAGATTGATCCTGATAAAATGAGTACGCTGTTATATGAGTTTGGAAACTATTTGCAAAAAAGTTTTGATGCAGGTAATTTACAGGATGCTATTTTCATTGAAAATGAATTAGAACTGGTGAAGTCTTATCTATTTATTGAACAGCAACGCTTTGGTAGCCGTTTATCTGTTCATTGGAATGTAGATAGTGAATGCCTACATGCAAAAGTTCCGCCCCTTTCCATTCAAACGTTAGTTGAAAATGCAGTCCGTCATGGCATGTCAGAACATCAACCAGTATTAACAGTAAGTATTTCCATTGTGAAAAAAGATGACAATGTGGAAGTTAAAATAGTAGATGATGGGAAAGGTGTTCATTCCCATGTGTTGGAGAAAAAGTTATCGAATTCAAATAAAGGTCTTGGTTTAACGAATACAAATAAACGTCTTATCCATTTAAGTGGTAAAGGATTGATTATTGAAAGTGTTCCAGGATGTGGTACGACTGTAACATTTAACGTAGCAGTCCCTTATAAAAGTTTAGAAGAAGTAACAAAATAAATTTTTTCACTTGAGGGGAGGGGTGCTCTATTGTGAGCTCTCCTATGACCCTCCATAATATATTGGTAAATTATTCAATAAAAGTAACTAAAAGTTAACATTGAAAAATATGTAGAAAAGGAATGTAAATACAATGACAACAGTTACATCTGTATTTAATGAAAGAGAAGTACGTCCATTTTTTGAGATGGTTAAAGCGTCTATTCACCGTTCACGTCAACCATTTACAATTCTTTTATTAAAAATTCATGAAAAACTTGATGCGCGTACCTATGAAGCGATTCGTGATTTTCTTGCAAATGAAATTCGTTTAACGGATGTCCTATTTCAAGTAGATCAGCAAAATACTTGGGGACTTTTGTTAACTCAAAGTGGTGCCAATGAAGCTTCCGCCCTACTTAATCGATTAGAGTCCCGTAAACCAATTATTAGTGAACCTTTCACGGCCTGTATGATTGAAATTCGAAATGAATCAGCGGAATTTAACGAAATAGTGGAAAAGGGGTTGGAAGCTGTTCAACTGCCTGGTGTACATCGAGTACGTGATTTTGAAGAGAGAAAAATAGAACAAATTAAAGTAAGTATTCTTGAAGAAAATTCGATGTTCAGAAAAGTTCTTGCTACGACAATTAAATCTATACATCTTGATGGAATGAAACTGGATCTTCAAGTTTTTGAGGATGGTCAAGCCTTTTTAGAATCGGATTGGATTAAATCAGCCCATATGCACATCGTTATTTTAAATGATATTTTGCCAAGGCGGAACGGACTCGATATTTTACATACGCTTCGACAAATGCCAAATCAACAAAAATTCATCGTCTTTATGATGACGAGTAATCAATCAGAAGAAGAAATGATTCGTTCCTATGAGAAAGGTGTAGATGGATTTTTCATAAAACCAATTAATATTCGTTTATTTGAAGCGCAAATAAAACGAACTTGTAAGGGGTTATGGAGATGAACGACGCAATAATCACTGTTTTTTGGTTAATCGTTGTTTGCATCATTAGTTTCATTCTATTAAGCTTGCATCTTCTTTGGAAAAAAAGCCAAGAAGAGCATCGTAGAACGACTATAGATCACTATAAAAACAAAACAGAATCAGCTTGGTATGACTACTTCATTAATGATGGTGAACTTATTGAATCTTTTATACCAAAGCAACGAGAGGAAATCATAGGGTATGAGGAATTGGCAAATGTATATGTTACTAGTTTGACTGCAACTCATACAGCTGAGAAGTTACATTATATTGCCACTCAATATTTACATGATTACTATAAAAAATTATTGAACAGTTCTCGGAGAAGTAACCGTTTAAACGCTTTAGCACGAATAGAGGATTACGGAAATATAGAGGTGCTAAAGGAGTGTAAATGGGTTCAGAAGGAGGAAAAGGAGAAGGAAGAGTGTATTTTACTCCTCTCTATTTACTCCAAATATGATGAATCGACTTTTAAACAGCTACTCTTTCAGTATCAATCGATTCTAACAGAATTTGATTGCCGAATATTGTTTAATCGCCTTTCTTTTTCCGTTTTAACTTCTTTTTTTGCTCATTTTAATGAATTCGAATCCCATTTAAAATATGCCCTAATTGACACGGTATCGAACAAGCATACATTTGAGGCTATTCCATATCTTTTAGAGCTAGTTCATGATGATGATAAAGAAATACGTATTCGTGTAGCAAAGGCAATTTATGATTTGGGCATTGAGGAAGAAGCATTTTGTGTAGAGCTATCTGAATCAGCGACTTGGGAAGAAAGGTTAATGGCAGCCAAATTGGCTCGATATGTGAAATTTAGCAAAAGCAAACCTATCCTTTTCCGTTTATTGGAGGACATGGAGTGGCGAGTAAGGGTACAGGCAGCTCAAACGATTGCCCGACATAATGAAGGAAGAGCTTCCCTTGAAACATACATAATGACAGCTACTGATAATTATGCCATTGAAGCCGCTCAAGAAGTTCTAAGAAAAGAAGGTGATTGGTCATGGATTGGATAATCGATGGGATTATGTTGTTCTTTGGTAAATTTATAATTGTCTACAGTGTAATTGCCATTGGAATTTATGTAATCATGCTTTTTTTAGCAATACGTCATTTAAGAAAACAATATTTAATGAAAAAAATGGTGATCGATGAAGAGTATTTAGATTCCTTTCAAACAAAGCCGGTTTCTATTCTTGTACCGGCATTTAATGAAGAAATAGGAATTATTAATAGCATACATTCCTTATTATCCCTTCGTTATCCGGATAAAGAGATTATCGTTATTAACGATGGTTCAACAGATAGAACAAAGGAAATAGTAATCGATTATTTCCAAATGAAGCCGGTTGAAAAAGTATACCGTCCCCATATTTCTACGAAAAGGATTATAAATATTTATCAATCAACGATACATCCATCTTTATGGCTGATAGATAAAGAAAATGGTGGTAAAGCGGATGCGTTAAATGCCGGAATGAATGTATCAAGATTCCCCTATTTCTGTTCAGTAGATGGTGATTCAATACTTGAGCCAACAGCCTTACAAAGAGTAATGAAGCCAATTTTACAATCAGGCGGCAAAGTAATTGCTGCAGGAGGAAACATTCGAGTTGCCAATGGTACTGATATATCAATGGGTGCCATTAGGAAAACGATAATTTCGAACAGGCCACTTGTTGTCATGCAAATTGTAGAGTATTTAAGGGCATTTTTAATGGGACGTATTGCATTTAGCCGTTTCAATATGATGTTAATTATTTCCGGGGCATTTAGTGTTTTTTCAAAGGAATGGGCAATAAAAGTAGGCGGATATTCGGTCGATACGATCGGTGAAGATATGGAGATTATCGTTAAGTTACATCGTCTCATTCGCGAAGGGAAGGCAGATAAACGAATAGAATTTGTTGCGGAGCCAGTTTGTTGGACAGAAGTTCCTCAAACAGTTGGTATGTTGAGAAATCAACGTAGAAGATGGCATCAAGGGTTGATTGAAAGTTTATGGAAGCATAAGTCCATGACTTTCAATCCGAAATATGGTTCCCTCGGGTTCGTTTCTTTCCCTTATTTTTGGGTAATTGAATGTTTTGGACCGGTGATTGAGTTAGGTGGTTATATATATGTCATCGTTGCTTTATTGATGGGTAATACATATTCAGAATTCGCCATCTTATCGATTCTATTATTTATATTGTATGGATCCATCTTATCTATGATGACTCTCATCTTAGAAGCGTGGAGTATGAATCGGTATCCAACACTTCGAGAGTTAATGCACATATCCTCTGTAGCTTTAACTGAACTTGTTTGGTATCGTCCATTAACATTATTTTGGAGATGTGAAGGAATTATTCGTTTTATGATTCGAAGACACGACTGGGGAAGTATGGAGCGAGTTGGTATTTCAGAAAAGGAGTCTAGACAGCAATGAAAAGAGTATATATTGGCATAGCTGTTTTTTTAGTTCTACTTATTGCACCGGTTGCAATCTGGTTTTTAGATAAGGGAAATGAGCTCTCTGTCGCGATCATCGATAAAACCGTTGCCAAAACCGATTACAGGGAACATGAAGGCATAACGTGGCTACTAAATTATGAAAAGTTTAAGAAAGAAAATTCTAGTTATGCGGAATCGGAGGACTATTACGGATATTCTCCGGAAAAAGAGGAATCTGCTCGTGCTTTACCTGATGATTATCATGATTACGATGTTATTTATTTAGCCGATACATACGGGGTTTATGATGAGGATTTTAACGATACAAAAGAAATTCATGGATCAAAATCAGATAAAGTTTACGGAGGACTTGAGATGGAAGAATGGGAGACCATTGCCCAACGTTTAACTTCCGATGAAAAAAGTGTATTGATCGCAGAATATAATACTTTTGCTTCACCTACAAATGCTGAAGTAAGAGGAGCCGTTACCGATTATTTAGGTTTAGAATGGGACGGATGGACAGGCAGATACTTCTCTGATTTAAGTCTTTCGGGGATGGAAATGCCCCAATGGGTGAAAGAGGAATATAGTGAAAACTGGCCATATAAAGGTGCTGGCTTTTTATTAGTAAATGACATAACGAACCAAGTAGAAGTACTTGAGTTAGATAAACACGTGTCAGAAGAAGGAATTCGGTTAACGTTTACTGAACAAGGAAAGGAACAGTTTGACCTTTCAGAAAGTCCAGAGTACCAATATTGGTTTGATATTGTTACACCGAAAAACGGAGCTGTTTCATTAGCAAACTACGACTGGTCTTTAACTGATGAAGGGAAGAAAAAGCTAAAGGAGCTTGGTATTCCAGAGGAGTTTGCGGCTATAGTAGAACGTTCCTATGATCAATCGAAAAGCTACTATTTTGCTGGTGATTACAACGACGTAAAAGGTTTACCACCTTTCTATCAAATGAGAGGATTAGCATCTATTTATAAACTTTTAAAACAAAACGATGAATCTGCATTTTACTGGTCTGTTTATGTTCCGGTGATGGAAGAGATACTGAATCGTTTTGAAGAAATGGAATCCGCTGTATCGAAAAAGGACAATCTTCAATATACATCCAGAATTAATGAAAATAGTTTAGAAGTAAAAGTCGATGGCAAGTGGCAACCCGTTACTATTAAAGGGGTTAACTTAGGAATGGGGAAACCAGGTGCAAGCCCTGGAGAAGCCGCGATTAAAGAAGAGGAATATTATCGTTGGTTTGAATCGATTGCCGATATGAATGCGAATATGATTCGTGTTTATACGATTCATCCGCCAGGCTTTTACAATGCGTTAAAACGATTTAATGAAGCTAGTGATAAAAAATTATATGTTTTACACGGCGCTTGGATTAATGAAGAGGAAGAAGAAAATGGTTTGAAAAAATCATTGGATGCCTATGAGGAGGAAAATTTAGCAGACTTCCAACATGAAATGAAAACGATGGTAGACGTTGTTCATGGTAATGCTGTTCTTGAGAAAAGACCAGGGCATGCATCCGGTGTTTACCAAGCAGACGTATCAGAGTACATCGCCGGCTGGTTGATAGGGATTGAGTGGTACCCTAAAATGGTTCAAGGAACAAATGATCAGCATGTGGATATTGGGGAATATGATGGCAAATTTTTCTATACTGAAGAAGCATCCCCCTTTGAGCATTGGATAGCCGAACAAATGGATTATATATTAAATTATGAATTTGAAACGTATAATTGGATTAGACCAATGAGCTTCACCAATTGGATAACAACCGATCTACTTGAACATCCATATGAGCCAAGTGAAGAAGAGGATATGGTAAGTGTTAATCCAAATGTTATTTATACAAAAGGGGAAGCGGAACAAACAGGTCAATTTGCTTCATATCATGTATACCCATATTATCCTGACTTTTTAAATTATGATGAAAGATTATTAAATTTTGTGGATCATAGAGGCAATAAAAACAGTTATGCCGGTTATTTAGCAGATCTTCATGCTGCCCATCGTCTACCGGTTTTAATTGCTGAATTTGGTGTTCCTTCTTCCCGTGGCTTAACCCATGAAAATCCATACGGGTGGAATCAAGGATTTTTAAATGAACAACAACAGGGCAAAATATTAAAAAGTTTGTTTGAAGATATTATGGCTGAAAATTTAATGGGTGGATTGTTATTTACTTGGCAGGATGAATGGTTTAAGCGTACATGGAATACTGTTGATTATGATAATCCGGACCGTCGTCCATATTGGTCAAATGTACAAACGAGTGAGCAAAATTATGGTTTACTTAGCTTCGACCGATTGAAAATTAAGGTTGACGGTGATGTAAGTGATTGGGATACAAAAGCCCTTTATGATGGAGAGACAACTTTTACCGTTGATTATGATGAACGCTATTTGTATATAAAATTAGAAGGTCAAAATTTAAAAGATAACACTCCACATATTTTATTTGATGTCGTAGGAAATCAAGGGAATACGAAGGTGGAACAATGGCCAAGTCTATCGATTCAGAACGGTGTTGATTTCATGGCAACCGTTAGTCGAAATCAACAGGAATCTCGTATGGAAATTGACCCTTATTACGATTTATATACTTATATGTATGGAAAGCAAGGATTGAATTTATTAGATCCGGCTCCTTCGATACCAGTAAAAAATAGTGGTACATTCCAACCAATCGAATATATGCTAAATAGAGGTCTGGAAATTCCGAAGACTGGAGACATTATTCCGGTGAGTTCCTATGAAACGGGGAAACTTCGAGAAGGAAATGGCAATCCTGAATCAAGAGATTATGATTCTTTAGCAGACTATATGTGGAATGGAGATAAGTTAGAAATACGTATTCCATGGCTACTGCTTCAATCCAAAGACCCGAGTCAAAGAGAGTTTATCGGGGACTTACAGAAGGATGGAGGGCAAGCAACAGTTAAAGTCGAAAATATTTCCCTTGGTGTCGTATTTGAAAAAGATGGAAAAGTAACGGGCAGTATACCAGAAATGTCCGGAAATGAATTATCTCTTTTACCTTATACTTGGGATACTTGGAACGAACCTCGATATAGTGAACGATTGAAAAAATCGTATTATATTATGAAAGATGCATTCGGAAAAGTAGAATAAAATACTTAACCAAAAGTAAAGGATTAGTCTCTTTTAAATGGGGGGACTAATTCTTTTTTTATTAATTTTTAGTTTTTTTAAAAATTAAAAAATATTCAATATATAATGTTTTTTGACTTTAGAGTACATTTTTTATCTTTTGTAAAGTGCCATTAAACCCGTTAGAAATCCTTGTTTCTCTAAGTGTAATAATTTATATCGGAAATGAATAAAAATGCTACTCTTTACTTATTTATTGCTATCCTGTTATAATTTTTAATGTTGTGTGTAAATTTATCTCTTAGTAAAACTCCAAAAGTTGTTTTGAAAAAGC
Source organism: Ureibacillus sp. 179-F W5.1 NHS (assembly GCF_045369345.1). Classification (NCBI taxonomy): domain Bacteria; kingdom Bacillati; phylum Bacillota; class Bacilli; order Caryophanales; family Caryophanaceae; genus Ureibacillus; species Ureibacillus sp. 179-F W5.1 NHS. Next base: position 33,401 of record NZ_JBIQFG010000031.1, read on the forward strand.
AATTTTTCGCCTTTTATCTGTTTTTTTAAAAGAGAGATTGCTCCCTTTTAGATAGATTGAAAGAAATATTTTAAAGCATTTTAATTTTAGGTGAATTCTGTTTGACACCTTTGTAAAAATGAATTGAACAACTATAAAATTCTTTTTTAAGAATTTTTAATTGGTAGTAACGAATGAAGGAGGGAAATGTATGGATTGGTTTGGTAGTCTATTAGGCGATGTAAACAATTTTTTATATTCTAGGTTATTAATTATTTTATTAGTAGGAGCAGGATTATTTTTCACGTTTAAAACAAAGTTTATTCAGTTCCGTTTAATTCCGGATATGTTTAAATTACTTACAGAAAAATCCCCAAAGGATAAGTCAGGTAAAAAAGGTGTTTCTTCTTTCCAAGCGTTTACTATCTCTGCAGCTTCTCGTATTGGGACGGGGAACATAGCCGGGGTAGCGACGGCGGTTGCTCTTGGTGGTCCTGGAGCTGTATTTTGGATGTGGATGATCGCTTTAATTGGTGGGGCATCTGCTTTAATTGAAAGTACGTTAGCCCAAGTTTATAAAGTAAAAGACGGCAGTATGTATCGTGGTGGCCCTGCCTACTATATGGAAAAGGGTTTGAAAAAACGGTGGATGGGTGTTCTTTTTGCCATCGTTATTACACTAACTTATGGTTTTGTGTTTAACGCTGTACAAGCAAATACAATTACAATTGCATTTGAAGAAAGTTTCGGTACAAATCGTGTAGTTGTCGGTGTTATACTTTCCGCTTTAACGGCTGTTATCGTTTTTGGTGGGTTAAAACGAATTGTAAGTGTGACTCAAATTATTGTACCAGTAATGGCAATTGCATATATTGGCATTGCTTTACTTGTTGTTATTTTAAATATTACTGAACTACCGAATGTTTTTATGCTCATTTTTAAATCGGCCTTCGGATTAGAAGAGGCATTTGCCGGAATTATAGGGGCAGCTGTATTGCAAGGGGTTAAACGTGGTTTATTCTCCAATGAAGCAGGTATAGGTTCTGCTCCAAATGCAGCAGCAACTGCCGATGTATCACACCCGGTTAAACAAGGGTTAATCCAAACATTAGGTGTATTTATTGATACACTGCTCGTTTGTACTTCAACTGCTGCGATCGTATTACTTAGTGATGCCTATCTTAAATCAGATGCTGCGTCTGTAAATTTAACACAAGTTTCTTTAGTGAGTAATTTAGGTGATTGGGCAGGAATCTTTTTAGCAATAGCGGTCTTCTTATTTGCGTATAGTACGGTGATAGGGAACTACTATTATGGTGAAACAAATATCGGGTTTATTAAAGAATCAAAAACCTTTTTACAAGTTTTCCGAGTTTTAGTAGTTGGCTTTGTGATGTTTGGATCTATAGCAAAAGTACAAGTTGTTTGGGATTTAGCTGATTTGTTTATGGCGATTATGGCAGTTATCAACTTAATTGCTATTCTATTATTATGGAAAGTGGCTAAACCAGTCATTAACGATTATATAGTACAACGTAAAAACGGTAAGGATCCAGTCTTCTACAAGAAAAATGTACCGAATATTGGGGACGTTGAATGTTGGGGAGACGAAGAAGAAAATCGTTAAATATATTTATTGGAAACCTGATGATCCTATAAAGATTGTCAGGTTTTCTTATATAAATACTGTACATTTTTCGTGTAAAATGATAATTTATAACAATTATTGAGAAACTAATCAAGTATACATTCATTAAGAAATTGATAATAGGTAATGTTTCATTTGTTATCGGGGGAAATATTTTTGTATGATCCCTTTTAATGAATGGGATGATGAAAAAAGGAGAATTAATCATGACAAACAACGATCTATTAATACGATTACGTTATGCATTAGATATTAAAAATACCGATATGGTGGAAATGTTCAAATTAGGTGGTTTTGATGTTTCAAAAGAAGAAGTGTTAAAAATTTTAACAAAACCAAAGCAAACGGAAGATGGAGAATATGATTTAACGCCGACGGATGAATTTACACCTTGTACGTACGAAATGTTAGAAGCATTTTTAAATGGTTTCGTAACGTTTAAACGAGGGAAACAAGAAGTAAAGCCAGGACAAGAAAAGCCGGTAGTACAAGTTTCCAGTAAAAAAGATACACCTAATAACTTATTGTTAAAGAAAGTGAAAGTAGCCTTAAGTTTAACGACTGAGGATATGATTGAGATTTTTTATGAAGCAGGCTTGAATGTATCGAAGGGTGAACTTGGTGCTATTTTAAGAAAAGCTGATCATCGAAACTATAAAGAGTGTGGAGACAATTTCACACGAAACTTCTTAAAAGGATTAACTTTCAAATATCGCGGATAAAATTTAAAACGCATAACTGCAATATTAGCAGTCATGCGTTTCTTTAAAAAAGATACTTTATATACTTAAGCAATTGGACCTTCTTTTCGTTTTTTTGCCAACTCAGCAGTGGCAGTAAATAACACGTCAGAAGATGAATTCAAGGCAGTTTCACAAGAGTCTTGTAAAACACTAATAATGAAACCGACCGCAACCACCTGCATCGCAATATCGTTTGAAATGCCTAATAAACTACAAGCAAGTGGAATTAATAATAGGGATCCACCAGCAACACCCGATGCACCAGCTGCTGAAACGGCAGATAAAAACATTAGTATAGTGGCTGTCCATATATCCACTTCAATTCCTAGTGTATTGGCAGCTGCTAATGTTAATACTGAGATTGTAACAGAGGCGCCTGCCATATTTATAGTTGCGCCTAACGGGATTGAGACGGAATACGTATCTTCATCCAACCCCAATTTTTTACATAAAGTTAAATTAACTGGAATGTTCGCTGCGGAACTCCGAGTAAAAAATGCAGTAATAGCACTTTCTTTTAATGTTTTAAATACAAGTGGATATGGATTTTCACGGGTAAAGATAAACGTAATGATTGGATTTACTACGAGTGCTACAAAGAACATACAGCCTAATAACAATATTAGAAGTTTTCCATAATCCCCCAAAGCTGAAAGACCGTTTTTAGTGATAGCTTCATAGACTAGACCCATAATTCCAAAGGGTGCTAGATCAATAACCCACTTAACTATTTTCGTAATAGCATCGGAAAAATTCCCTATCATTGTTTTTGTAGAATCGGCTGCATTCTTTAATGCAAAGCCAAGGACAATTGCCCACGTTAAAATTCCAAGATAATTCGCATTTACAATCGCGTCAATAGGGTTACTTATAAGATTAAAAAGTAAAGTTCGAATAACTTCTAATACACCTTCTGGAGGTGATATTTCTTCAGCACCAGTTGTAAGCTTCAAAGTAACGGGAAACAGGAAGCTTGCGATAACACCAACGGCCCCAGCAGAAAGCGTACCAATTGCATAAAGACCTAAAATGGATTTCATATTCGTTTTTTTGCCGCTTTTATGGCTAGAAATAGCATGCATGACTAAAATAAGAACTAAAATTGGTGCAACGGCTTTTAACGCCCCAACAAATAGGGAACCCAAAATAGAAATCCAACTTGCAGCTTCAGGAATTGTTAATGCTAAAATTACTCCGATAATAATACCGATAATGATTCGTACAACAAGGCTAATTTGATTCCACATATGTATCATGTTTTTCATGTTTTCCTCCAAGTTGTTAGTAATATTGTTAGTAGAATGGACAAATGTACTTCTCTAATGAACACTTTATTTAAAAATTAGTTTATCATGGTTATGTCCATAAAGGAATAAGTAATTATTTCATAATTATATAATTAGAAAAATAGAATCCAAGAAATCTAGTTATATAAACTTCTAAGTGAAGGAAAGGTTTTTAGATTATTTTTAATAATATAGTATTCCGGTAGATTATTAATTGTTTTAAAGGAGTTGTTTTACCAATAGGAATTTTGGGAAAAGGTAAAAAGAAGTAACGATATGGAAGGGGCATTGAAATGTTACAATATATAAGAAAAGGTACAGGTGAAGTTTTAGTATTGGTCCACGGTTTTTTAGGTGCAAAGGAGATATTTCAAGATGTAATCGAAGATCTTTCTTCCCATTATGATGTCATTGCAGTGGATTTACCGGGACATGGTTCGAGTAAACTCGAAAAAGACCGTTATACGGTATATGATTATGCACAAGCAGTTACAGAAGTGCTACAACATGAAGGAGTAACGGAAGCAACTTGGTTCGGTCATTCTTTAGGCGGTTACATTGTATTAGCAGCCCTTGAAGGAAAAGTTGCTCCGATAAAACGGGCTATTTTAGCCTACTCATACCATGGTGCTGATAATGAGGAACAAAAGGAAAAACGAACGAAACAACAGCAACAAATTCCTTTAATAGGGGTAGAACCTTTTGTTGATCAATTAATTGGGGCATTTTTTAGTAATAATGCAAAAGAAGAGCAAATTCAATTTGCTCGGCAAATTGGTTACCGTGCATCTGAAGAAGGTTTAATTGTCGCCCTTGAAGCGATGAAGTCCCGACCTAATCAACAAAACTTTGTTGACAATACAACAATGCCGATATTAGTCATTGAAGGATCAGAAGATGGCATTGTACAACCAATTCAAACAAAGAATGAAAACGTGGAAAAAGTCATAACGAAAACCGGTCATCTCGGTATGTTAGAAGACCCGAAAAGCTTTACCGAGGCTGTTAAACAATTTATGTAAATAAATAAGCAATCTCTTCCGTGAAAGGGAAGAGATTGCTTTATTAATTCTTTTAAAATCACGTGCTCTGCACGTGTGAAAATATACTTTTAGAGTGGTAATGGAGATGGAATTAAAAACTCCTCTCGATATAATG